>DQCG01000657.1:2017-5867 GCA_003533825.1 Phycisphaerales bacterium | reverse complement strand
TTCTTTGGGGAGCGCAAAACCATCCCCAGCTGCCTGTCTATTACGAACCAAGTGGCGGACATAAACAAACACCGCATGGCGCTACAGCAAAGGACAATCAGAATCAATATGCCTTCCTCTGGAATCACTTCTTTGGCGGCGAGCCTTTGCTGAAGCCTCCGAAGTCAAACTACAAAGTAGACAAGGACAAACTACGTGTCAGTGTGGGTTTTAATGAAGGGCCTCAGCCGATAAGCGGACGCATATGGTGGATCTATGACCGCGCTCCGGCAGGTTCCGCCCCGTTCTTGCACGTAAAAATCCCCGAAGACCAATGGATGGATATGGAATGTGATGCAAGTACCGGTGCATGGACGGCAGCCATACCGTTAAAGGATGGTTTTTCCCGAATCGATTTCTTCAGCAATCATGGACTAAAGGTCAATGGCTACAAGCAGTATCTTTCAAGCCCATATACCCGAGTGGAACTTCGCCCATCTCGGCATTGATGGCGGGGGCAGACTCTAAATAGTGCTGTGGTATGCTGGATTCGATCGGAGGCAGTACTATGAAGGTAATATGGAAATCTCAATATGATTTTATCATTCGCAAATTGAAATCACTCTGAAATTTGCTTTAATAAGAAAAGAAAGACACATAACCTTGCTGTTTCAAGAGACCGCTCCTAACGTCGCGTCTCCTGAGCAGAGCGTTGGGTCTAAGGTAATAGGAATATTGAACATGCAACGAACAACATTTAGTCTCGCCATCTCACTCGGATCTGCGGGGTAAGGATGTCGAAAAGCAAATGAATGTCGTGTTCATCCTGGCCGATGATCTCGGCTGGTGTAACACCGAGCTATATGGAACAACTAAGCTTTATAAAACGCCGAATATTTCACGCTTACGTAAAAGGTGAAAACGAGATGAGAGTACAATGATAAGAAAAAAGCTGCAGAACAAATGATACGAACGTGGAAGGGATATTCAAAATGAGATTTAGAAGGCTATTTGTAGTTTCACTTTTTTTTACAACTGTTTGTTGGTCTCAATCAGGGAATGACAACATAAGCAGCGATGCTATGAAAGTCAGTCAACTCCGCTGTGAATATCTTGACAATCCCCTGGGTATAGATGAGAGGGAGCCAAGACTTAGCTGGATAGTGACCTCAGAGGCCAGAGGTCAAAGGCAGACAGCCTATCAAATCCGTGTTGCTTCCGATATAGATAAGCTTCTTTCGGGAAAAGCTGACCTCTGGGATAGCGGCAAGGTCGCCAGTGATGAAACAGTTAATGTTGTTTACCAAGGAAAGCCTCTAGTGTCCAGACAGCGTTGTTTTTGGCAGGTCAGAGTCTGGGACAAAAATTCAAATGTTTCTAAATGGAGCAGTTCCGCCAGATGGAGTATGGGACTTCTTAATAAAGAAGACTGGCAATCAGAGTAGATAAGCTTTAAAGACGATTCACTACTAAATGCAACACGTAAAAAAATAGTTTTGCCACCTGCGCGCTACTACCGCAAACCTTTTGACTCTGCTCCTGCCGTGAGCCGGGCAACTGTCTACGCCACAGCCTTGGGTATTTATGAACTTTCCATAAACGGTCAACCTGTGACCGAGCAGATGTTTACTCCCGGCTGGTCAGACTACCGGCAACGAGTATATTACAACACATTCGACGTGACCGAACGAATCAGGAAGGGTCAAAATGTTTTGGCAGCCACCGTTGCAGACGGATGGTACAGCGGTTATGTCGGGTTTGGCTTGCTTGTCGGTTACGGACCTAATAAGTGCGGCAGATATTTCTATGGTAAAACTCCTGCTTTGCGCGTCCAGCTTGAAATAGAATATACCGACGGCAGCAAAAAGACTGTTGCAACTGATACTTCATGGAAAACCTCGACAGGGCCGATTCGAGAATCCGACATGCTCATGGGCGAAGTGTATGACGCACGACTGGAAATGCCCGGATGGGACGAGGCCGGGTTCGATGACCGACAGTGGGAGAAAGCTATACTTGCGCATGAAAATGGAAGTCTTAAAGCTCCGTATTATGATAGGGCCGGTCACAGGGAAGTTGAACTTGGATTTGTCGAACCTAAGGTTGTTCAGCCCTACTCTTCCGTGCCGGTTCGACCAATCGAGACCATAAAACCTGTTGTCATAACCGAACCCGATCCTGGAGTGTACATTTTCGACATGGGCCAGAACTTCTCCGGTATTGTCGAACTCACTGTCCGGGGCAAACGCGGGACAAATGTTCAGATTCGACACGGCGAAATGTTACACCAGGACGGTACGCTGATGACGGAGAATCTGAGAAAAGCCCGCGCTACTGACACTTATATTCTTAGAGGTGGCGAAACGGAAACGTGGCAACCAAAATTCACTTTTCACGGATTCCAGTTCGTTGAGGTCACCGGCCTGCCAAAGAAACCTACCCTCGATACGATCAAGGGCATAGTCATCCATTCAGATACGCCGCTCACGAGTTCGTTCGAGTGTTCCGACCCTATGGTTAACCAGCTGTTCAGCAACATCGTATGGACCCAACGAGCTAATTTTCTCGAAGTGCCGACGGACTGTCCCCAGCGGGACGAACGGCTCGGATGGACCGGCGACACCCAGGCCTACGTCCGGTCCGCAACGTACAACGCAGACGTGGCAGCATTTTTTACGAAATGGGAAAAGGATCTTGTCGAATCGCAATGTGACAACGGTGCGTATCCCGCCTACGCTCCGTTCCCCATGCAGCACGGTGTTCGAGGTAAAGCATATGGTACAGCATGGATGGACGCAGGCGTAATCTGTCCATACACAATATACAAAATCTACAGCGATAAAAGAATGATCGAACGAAACTACGAGTCCATGACACGGTTCATGAACTTCCGCAAAGAGGTGTCGCCGAATTTCCAGGGCGTCTTTGTTGGAAATGACTGGGGCGACTGGCTGGCCCTCAACAAGACGCCCATCGAGTACATAGACTCGGTCTACTTTGCGTACACCTCAGACCTCATGACCGAGATGGCTAACGCTATCGGCAAGACAGCCGACAGCAAGAAGTATGCGAACTGGGGAAAACAGATCCGTGCGTTCTTCAACAAGAACTACGTCAACGACGACGGCAGTCTCGCGGTCAACACACAGACGGCTTACGCGCTGGCTCTCTTCGTCAACATGCTGCCGCCCCAAAAACGGATACCGGCAGGCCAGCATCTTACAAAACTTATTGAAGATAACGACAACCTGATGAGTACAGGATTCATAGGCACACGCCCGCTATTGCCGGTTTTGACAGCCACCGGCCACCACGACCTCGCCGTGCGGTTGTTGCAGAACCGGCGATACCCCTCATGGGGATTCGAGGTCGTCAACGGCGCCACCACAATATGGGAACGGTGGAACAGTTATACGAAAGAAAACGGATTCGTTGCCGGCATGAATTCCTTCAGCCATTACTCGTTCGGAGCCGTTTGCGAATGGATGTTCCAGTCGCTGGCAGGTATTGACACCAACGAAGCAGGATATAAACACATTATCCTGCGTCCAGGTCCACCAGGTGCAGATAGCAATCCTGATCACGAACCAATCAATTGGGTAAAAGCTGAATATGATTCTATTCGGGGTAGGATTAAAAGCAGTTGGAAAAAAACAACCAACCGGTTTGAATATAACGTGACTATTCCTGCAAATACGACGGGCATATTATATCTTCCTGCTGATAAAGCAGGTAACGTAATCGAAAGTAGTATTAAGTTAAGCTGTGCGCAGGGTGTTAAAATTCTTAGTCAAAAAGAGAACTTGATAGAGATTGAACTGGCCTCAGGATCATATCATTTCATTTCAAAAAGCGGCTCTTCGGAATAATT
>DQCG01000657.1:0-1923 GCA_003533825.1 Phycisphaerales bacterium | reverse complement strand
ACAAATTCTTTTGAGGAGGCCAAAAAGCTAAAGGGAGATTATTTGTATGAGTAATCACAAAAGAATAGAGATCTTGAAACCAGTTGGAGCAATGGGAATTATCTGTGTATTTATTTCAATCTCTTGTCTGGCTCAAACGCGTCCAAACATTGTGATGATTATGGCAGACGATCTGGGCATGTGTGATGTCACGGCATTCGCCCAGCGGTTCACGGGTACGGCGGTTCAGGAGATGTATTACGAAACACCGCATCTGGACCGTCTGGTGTCAGAGGGCATGGCCTTTTCGCAGGCCTATGCATGCCAACTCTGTTCGCCCACCCGGGCCAGCCTGTTAACCGGTAAGAACGCCGCCCGTGTGGGCGTAACCACGGCCACACCCGGCAGCGTCAGGAGCTATTACAACCAGGGCATTACCCCCCCTGCAGGTTACCTACCCCAAGATGCACTCTACTGGGGGGACAAGATCAAGGCCGAACAGGCCCTGATCAATGGCTCAACCCTGCTGGCCCTGCCAGCCGGGCAGCCAGGGGATCGGGCCTGGGATGAGATCACCCTGGCCGAGGCCCTGCATGGCCACCATTCGGCCTTTATCGGCAAGTGGCACCTGGGCGGACACGGTTCCGAGGGCTGGCAGCCCCAGGACCAGGGATTTGAGGAATTGTCCTATTTCGATGCCGGCGGATCCATTTATTTTAACTGGCGCAAACAATGGAATCGGCGCCACAAGATCCATAAGGGCATGCCCCAGGAACAGTTATGGATGGGCAAGACAGGACAGGATTTCGGCAAGACTTATCTGGCCGATGAGCTGACCGAACACGCTGTGCAGTTCTTGAAGCAAAGGGCGTCCCAGAAACAAAAACAGCCCTTCTTCCTCTACTTCTGTCACTTCTCCGTGCACACGCCCATCCAGGCCAAGAAGGAGGACGTGGCGTATTTCCAGAACAAACCGACCCGGGGATGGAACGGTCACGACAACCCGACCTACGCGGCCATGGTGCGCGCCCTAGATGATTCCGTGGGACGGATTTTGGACACGCTCAAGCAGACTGGGCTCGAAGACAACACGCTCGTGGTCTTCATGAGCGATAACGGCGGCGTCATGTATGTACAGGAGGGTCCGACTGACAATGCACCCTTTAAGGGAGGCAAGGCTATGCTGTTTGAAGGGGGCATTCGTGTCCCGCTGGTCTTCCGGTGGAAGAACCGGATTCAGGCCGGCCAATGGTGTGACATTCCCGTGCATGCCACGGATATGTTTCCCACGCTGCTGGACCTAGCCGGCTACGATGTGACTCCCTATATTGAGCTGGCTGGGATTGACGGTCGCAGCATCAAGGGACTGTTACGCAATCCGGAAAACAGGCATCAGTCCTATGCACGTGATACCTTTTTTTGGCACTACCCCTTTAACGTGATCGTCAAACATCCGGACGACGGCGTGGCCCTGGCACCGCACTCGGCCATTCGGCAAGGGGATTATAAACTGATCCACGATTGGTCTGGGCGTCTCCTGCTGCACAATATCGTACAGGATCCCTTTGAAAAACGGGATCTTTCCGAGACCATGCCGGACACGACTCGGGCTTTGTTCGTGCGCTTGCATGATTGGCTGGATACGCAGGTGGACATTAAATACCATCCTGCCTTGAATCCGAACTACCTTCCAGAGAAGGAGGTACGCACCCGTCCCTTTATTGACCTGCGTGCGAAATACCTCGGGCCTAAGCGAGCGATTCGAAGCCCGCAAAGCGATCCGCGCCTCAAAAAGCCAGGTTCATAATGAGATGGTCGCAGGTTCATAACGGGTTAATTTTGGACACAAAAAAAGAGATAACTCCTTGTGACACACAGAGTTATCTCTTGGTTAGCATAGCGGGGGCAGGATTCGAACCTGCGACCTCCGGGTTATGGGCCCGA
>DQCG01000108.1 GCA_003533825.1 Phycisphaerales bacterium | reverse complement strand
TTGCTCGTGACAAGTTACCCTTTCGTCCCAATCGAATTGAACCGCGAGCTGTTAAAAGAAGGCCCAAACAATATGCTCTGCTGAACAAGCCCAGATCAGAGATGAGGGAGGCTCTATTACAATGAGAATTGCTTATCTTCATGCCATTCGGGTCCATCCCCATTATTCTACATAACATTGACTATCCTTGGATTCTTTTACCCAATGCAGAATATATCCTCCCGCGGCGGAAATACAGCTTCGAACCAGGACATGTTTTTATAAGAATTTGCCGGTGCCTGTTCGCTAAACTATACGTCGAGCTTCGCGGAGATTGTGCTGCCGGGCCTGTCAGGTTGGCAGAGCAAGGGGGCGGTGGATAAGATTTTGGCAGATGAAGCAAAAGGGCTATTGTATCGTAAAGCTATTGCAGACATATACTTATGTACAGGAATGTCGTACAAGCGATGTCTGGCACGACATTTGCACATATACGAGAAGGAACGAACGGATATGGTATCTAATCTGTCAAAACTTGAAGAGGTTAACGTGCTGGCCAGTGAGGCGAACTGGGCCTGGCCGGAGGCTCTGCGCTATATATTTCGGCCGAGGGGTGTTAATTTGCTGGTGGCTGAGAATGCGGCGGAATTCGTCCATGTTATCAAAAGCAAGCGTATTCACACGACAATAGTGGATATGGACTCGGAAACTTCCAACGGGCTTGCGACCATTAAAATAATCAGGATGGACTATCCCTTGCTGCCGTGCATCCTTCTGACAAGCAGGGCGGGGCAGTCTTTGCTCGATGAGGCCCTGCGGCTGGATGTTTTCAGCGTGATTGACAAGCCGGTTGATATGTGCATTCTCCGGCAGCAGCTTAACAGGTTATTCGTAAAGAAGTACAGCAGCAGCGTCTTCGGGGAAGAAATCAGGAGTTAGAATCTATTGTGAAAATAAAGACCAAAGATGTCACCCTGCGAATGCAGGGGTTGAGTTTAACCAGTGGAAAGCCATCCCCATCCCCGCCTTGGGCGTGCCTTAGGCAGATAAAAGACAATCGGGATGAGGCTGCCACCCATCGTAAATAGTAGATATGAATAAACAGAATTTTTCGAAAGGAGTAATCACAAAATGAAGATTAGACCATTGGCAGATAAGGTGCTTGTTCAGCGTCTCGAAGCGGAAACAACGACGGCGGGCGGGATAGTCCTGCCAGACAGCGCCAAAGAAAAACCTCAAAGAGGTAAAATCGTAAGCGTCGGCGAGGGCAAAATGCTCGACGACGGCACAGTAAGAAAATTGCAGGTGAAAAAGGGTGATATGGTACTTTTCACGAGCTACGCCGGAACGGATATTAAAATCGACGGCAAGGAATATCTGATTATGAGCGAGTCGGATATCATGGCTGTAATTGAAAAGTAAGCAAGGAAAAACAATTAGCCACAGAATAGGAGAAATAAAAATATGGCAGCTAAAAAAATAGCTTTTGGTACTGACGCACGTGCCGCCGTTCAGAAAGGTGTGAAGAAACTGTCGAAGGCAGTGAAGATCACGCTCGGCCCGTGCGGCAGAAACGTAGTGTTGGAAAAATCTTTCGGTTCGCCGCTCGTGACTAAAGACGGCGTTACGGTGGCAAAGGAAATCGAGTTGGAAGATGCCTACGAGAATATGGGCGCACAGATGGTCAAAGAGGTGGCCTCGAAGACATCGGACGTCGCCGGCGATGGGACAACGACCGCCACGATTATGGCCGAGAGTATCTATGACGAGGGCCTCAAGAACATTACCGCCGGAGCAAATCCGATGCAGGTCAAACGCGGCATCGATAAGGGCGTCGAGAAAATCGTCGACGAACTGTTTAATATGGCCACGCCCATCGAGTCGACCAAGCAGATCGAACAGGTAGCGACCTGCTCGGCGAACCAGGATGTCGAGATCGGCAAAAAGCTGGCCGAAGCGATGGAGAAGGTCGGCAAGGACGGCGTGATTACCGTCGAAGAAGGCCAGTCCCTCGAAACAACCGTCGATTTGCTCGAAGGTATGCAGTTCGACAAGGGGTATCTGAGCCCGCACTTTATTAACGACCTTGAGAATATGTCGGTTGTGCTGGATAAGCCGTACATTCTCGTGCACGAAAAGAAAATCAGNNTCGGTAAAATCGCTGGTTCCGCTGCTGGAGAAGGTCGCCAAACAGGGCAAGCCCCTGTTGCTGATAGCCGAGGACGTCGAGGGCGAGGCGCTGGCGACGCTGGTTGTCAATAAGCTGCGGGGCATCCTGCAGGTGGCGGCTGTCAAGGCGCCCGGTTTCGGCGACAGGCGAAAAGCCCTGCTCAGTGACATCGCGACCCTGACCGGCGGCGATGCGATCTTCGAGGACCTTGGTCTTCAACTGGAGAACATCGAGTTGCGCCAGCTTGGCAGGGCCAAACGCATTACTATCGATAAGGATAGCACGACGATTATCGAAGGCGGCGGCGCAACTGAGGCAATCAGGGGCCGGATCGAGCAGATCAAGAACGAGATCGATAACTCCACCAGTGACTATGATATCGAGAAGCTGCAGGAGAGACTGGCGAAGCTGGCCGGCGGTGTTGCACAGATCAACGTCGGAGCCGCAACCGAGGCCGAGATGAAGGAAAAGAAAGCCCGCGTGGAAGATGCTCTTCACGCCTGCCGGGCCGCGGTGGAAGAAGGTATTCTGCCGGGCGGCGGCGTTGCGATGCTCAGAGTCTTAAAGGCGCTTGACAAAGTCAAGGCCTCCGGCGATGAAAAAATCGGCGTTGATATCGTCCGCAGGGCGGTCGTGGCACCGATTAAGCAAATCGCTGAGAACGCAGGGCTTGACGGCTCAATCGTTGCTCAGAAGGTAATGGACAGCAAGGACAAGAACTTCGGCTACGATGCGCTCCGCAAGCAGTACGGCGATATGGTCAAGTTCGGCGTGATTGTCCCGACGAAGGTCGAGAGAGCCGCACTGCAGAACGGCGCCTCGATTGCTTCGTTACTGCTGACGACCGATGCGGTTGTCAGTGAGATTCCCGAGAAGAAGGAAACACCTCCTGCCGGACCTCCCGGAGGCGGGATGTATTAAAGTGAGCTAAAGTGAACTAAAGTGACTAAAGTGAACTAAAGTGGATAAGCGCTGCTTTCAACTTTAGGCACTTTAGTCACTCTTAATTTTAGGCACTCTGATAATGAGTTTTCGTTTTTACTCAAATGCGATTTCCCAGGCGTCGAGAAACTTCGCAGCCGGACTTTTCATCACGGGACTGCTGCTGATCGGATTTGGATTCCTGGTCTATATCCTGAGAGATTTATTCGCAATATTCGCCTCTATTGTATTTTTCGTTGGCGGCGTCGGTTGCGGGATTACCGCCGTGAAGATTTTTTGGATGCAGAGAAAAATAGACAAAATCAATTCCGGCGATCCGCAGGGCTATAGAGAAAACGTCCAAATTCATATCGAAGAACACCATGACGAATAACCGGTTCGTGGCACGAAACGCCTATACCACATACGACGAACCAAGAACTACGAACTCAAAGTCGCCTTATCACTGTTCCACGGCTTCCGTTTGCGACAGCTTTGCCCGCCACTGCTCGGCCTTTTCCGGCTTATCCCAGGCTTCGTAGAGGTCGATTAGGTTATGCCATGATTCTAATGTGTGTGGGTGAGTGTCACCAAGTTTGAGGCTGCGGCCTTCAAAAGCTTTGAGCAGTAGCGGTTCTGCTTCGTCGCATCAGGCTTGCTCTTTGTAAACAATAGCTAAACCACTCACTGACCGCAGGATACACCAGTGCTCGTTACCGTTTATACGGCGATGTATGGTGGTACGGACATATGGCTTACTAGACGTTCGACATTGATCCTTCTAACAGATAAATCTTCATGTGCGCGCAAGATTTCAACCTAAGCGGTGTATATATTGTCAAGATTGTCATTGTTGATTTGGATAAGGTAGGCTTTCTGAAAGCGAAAGATGGGGTACAATGGTGGCGAGCACCTTGCTTTCGATGGTGAAGTCTACCAGAGACGAGTGGTGATCATGGAATAGGCGAAATTGAGCTAAAAAGCCCGAAAAGGACTGTCTCCATTAGGGTCGGAAAGAAATGAGGTGATTGTGGCAGAGGAAACTTCAAAAAATCCCCATCGCTTAAACACTGCCGCTTAGTGTAGAATAAAACAAGAATTTGAGTTACTAATGCTAGTACTCTGTAACGTTTAATTTGCGTGCTTGTCATTGCGAGGCCTGCTTTGCAGGCCGCGGCAATCTCAACCGTTAGATTTGAGATTGCTTCGCTTTCCCTAAGGGACGCCTTACGGCGCGCTCGCAATGACACCCATCATTCCATACGTTACAGACTACTAAGGTATAATAAGTAGATTTCTTGATGGACTGATGCAGTTGTAAAGAGTGGAATCTGAAATTTTACAATGTTCTGCCTTGATAAGACAGATGTGATGGCCATAGCGTACGGGAGTACTGTGCAGAAGTCTATATAATGAATATCGTATCAGACTGATTGATGGTGGGGCCCATCAACATCTTATGCAAGAAAACGTCCACAAGAGCCCAAGGCCAAAAATTTAAGGAGAAGCGAAATGTTTGGACTGAAAAAGGTACTCGGTATTGTTGTAGTCGTTATCAGTTTAGTGCCGATTGTTATTGCTGAAGATCCCTGGATTGATATCACTGATGTACCAGAGTATGGCACTAACGAAAGGCTCTTTGGTGAAGTCTGTAATGTTGAACCCACCGATTATAACGTAGCCGTTTATATTTTTGTTGAAGGTTGGTGGACAAAACCATACTTTAATAGACCGCTGACCCCAATTGACATTGATGGGAAGTGGAATTGCACTATTGTCACCGGCGGCAATGATCGGTATGCAACCAAAATTGCAGCGTACCTGTTACCCGCTGGTACCGATCCCCCCATAATGAACGGCGGAACTGTACTGCCGGACATTCCTGAAGCAGTTGCATTTGTCCAAGTTGAACGGGGCCCCGAACCCAGTTTCTTGTCATTTGCCGGACGGAATTGGAAAGTCAAGAGCTTTGATTTTCCAGCCGGGCCGGGCCCGAACTATTTCTCCGATAGTGAAAATGATGTTTGGGTCGATGGTGAGGGACTTCATCTTACTATCAGCTATCAAGATGATCGCTGGTATTGCTCTGAGGTAATTTTGCAGGAATGTCTTGGTTACGGGATCTATATTTTTCAGCTTCATGGTCGTGTTGATCTTATTGATCCGAATATGGTTATCGGCCTTTTTACCTGGGATAATGAAGCGCCTGAATCGGCCTATCGCGAATTGGATATTGAATTTACTCGTTGGGGAAATTCGGATGATCCAACAAATGCTCAATATGTTGTTCAGCCATGGAATGTGAGAACACGTCATCGTTTTACCATTGACTTGTTAGATACTGATCAAGACCTGACATGTTATATAATATGGCACCCTAACCCGGACGAGCCGGAACCAAAGAGGGTTTGATAAAAGGCTGACGCCTCACCGCAGGTGCCTTCTGCTCAGAAGGAGCCGTCTTGTTTGTACGACCGCAATCACCCTCCCTACCCTCATTCGAGGGAGGGAGAATGCTTGTTCTGGGATCGCAAAAAGCTTCGCTGCCGGGGCCGGGCTGATCAAA
>DQCG01000305.1 GCA_003533825.1 Phycisphaerales bacterium | reverse complement strand
ACCAGGCGGATGCGTCTGAAGGCGTAGCCGTAGCGCGCCCGGCGATACAAAAGCAGCATCAGCACGGATAGTTTCCTGAGCCAAACCGGGATTATGGAAACGAAAGCGATGGTCCCATACCCTCCTGAAGGAGTAGTAGAAATCCTGAATTCTATGCCTCGTCTCCGCTCGGCATGAAGAGTTCGTAAAGCGAAGTCGAAGGATTGTCTCCTGTCTCCTGTATTCTGAGTTCTGTCTTTTTGCCTTTTTACTTGCTTCTTTTTGCCGGAGGCAAAAAAAGCCTCCCCCCATAATTGGAGCTATCTGCACTTTTGATGCGAAAATCTACAAAAATGTAGGCGGTGTTTTTGATGTAACTTCCTGCGGGATAAGGGATAAAAAAAATTTTCAAATTCCCGATTTTTGTTTTCAACTACCCTCGTTTTTGGTTGATTTTCTTGAGAAAATCTTACCCAGATTAACAGAAAAACACTGCCGGAGCTGGATCTATATTTGACTGTTTTCTGTGTGATTTTTTAATTTTTTCCTTGAATGCACTCTTCCAAATGTGTAGTTTGACCGTAGATTAGCGAGCTAAGAAGCGAGAACATACCGGATTTGTAATTCCGGGTCGAATAATCAGGCGCGTGGCGAGAATCATTGAATATGCAGATTATTTCCGGGCAGGAATAACCTTCACAACACTAATCAAATGAAAGGAGAAACGAAAATGAGATTGAGAATGACACTAATATTTGCGGCCGCAGGAGTTATGTTTATCTCTGGTTGTTGCCTGAGATTTTCCGACCAGGCATCGAATGCGGTGTTCAATGTCGGGGATACGATAACCACTTCCGGCACGGATATCGCAGTCGAGCAATTCCAGTATGCAAACGGCACCTGGACGTCCGACGGTTCAGCCAGGGTGGATACGAGTCAATATTCCGGCGGCTCGGGCAAAGATCTGAATGCGCGTAACGTCAACCTGCGTTTCATGTTCGATTACCCCGTCGACAAGATAACGTTAAAGTTCGGCGAGCTGGGCGGCAACAATAATATCAAGGTGAATAATGACTTCAGGAACGTGCAGGACCTTGTCAGCTTGAACGGCAATACGGTCGGAGGCGCCCAGGTGACGGTTAGCGCGGTTCAGCAGGGAAACAACTGGTACGGGGACATGGCCATAGAAGGGGCTATCGATAATTTCGTGATCGGCGGCCAGGAGCTGTGGCTGGACGACATTTGTCCTATTAAATAGCTATCCCTTGCGGTTTTTAAGGCTTTTGGGGACATTAGTTTTCCGTACCTGTTCGGGCTCTATGCTCTTGTGCTCTTTTCAGGCGATAAAAGCTTCACCGGCCTGAAAAGGGCCGGTTGGGCGCAGTTTATCCTGAATCTTGCCAAATTGGGCTGGTGTGGACTTTACCGGAAAACAGAAGGTGACAAAGAAATTACGAGTATTTTCTTGACAATACCATCTCAATCGTGTACATTTCAAATAGCAGCCGAGACGGCACATCATGGATTTGTAACTCATTGATTGTGATGAATTTATTATAAACCGCACCTGAAATAATTGAGGAGAGCTATCATGAAAAAACCATTGCCCCTGTTGCTGGCTGTTGCTGTGGTTGCCGTAATGACCGCCGGAGCAAATGCACAAATAAAGAATGTCCTGCTGGAACAGCATACGGGGGCGTGGTGCGGTTGGTGTGTGGACGGAACCGTTGTGATGGACGAGATTCTCGAACTATACGGCGACCAGGTCATCGGTGTGAAAATCCATGGCGGCGACGATATGAAAATTCCCGAACAGTCGGTTATTGGAGGAGCTTTGGGATTGAGTGGGTATCCAACGGGTTCGGTTGACAGGAAGAATTTCGGCGGATCGGTTTTTCTGAACCGGGGCTCCTGGAAGTCTTCGTGTGAATCTCAAATGCAGCAAAAAGCAAAGGCGGAAGTCGATTGTTTTTATACCCTTGATAAAGACACTCGCGTTGTAAAAATACAGGTTACGGCGAATATAACCGAATCGATGGATTTCCCTGTCAGGTTCAACGCCTACGTAGTTGAAGATGATGTGACGGGCACAGGCCGTGGTTACGACCAGTCGAATTATATTTCGAACCGCCCCGGCTATCAGGACAATCCTTATTATGCCCAGCCTTCGACGATAGTCGGCTATCATCACATGAAAGTCGTTCGCAGGATGCTCGGCGGCGCATGGGGTGTTGCGGGCGATCTTCCGGAAGCAGTTCAGGCAGGTGAATTCTACACGTACGAATTCGAATCGGAGATCGACGAGGCATGGAAAATCGATGATGTGTATTTTGTCGGTATGGTGCAGGCGGATGCCGAAGATAACAAGGAAATTATAAACAGCGCCGTTGCGATTGAAGACGGCTCGCTTTTAAATAGAATTATCGATTCCAACGCTCCTGCGGTTAAAGCCGTGCCGCCGGTGTCCGATTTCAACAATATTTATACATTGGAAAATCCTACCGATGAAGATCAAACGTATGCGGTGACAGTATCGACAAGCGGCAGAACTCCCGCCGACTGGTCTGCGGAGTTCAAGTGTGGGGATATAGAGCTCACCTCGGCCGACATTAATGATACGACCGGCCAGATTCTTGTTCCTGCGAATTCTTCGGCGGAATTGCTACTAACATTTAAAGTCGGATCGGCACTGGGACTCGGGGACGCCAAAATAGTTCTCGACCTTCAAGGCACATCGACGGTTAAACGGTCGAGAATGATCTCCGGAATAACGACTGAAATTGAAAAACTGCTGGTCGAAACCGGCGGCGATTATTCGATACGGCCCTATATCGATAATACCGATCATAATGACGTTGTCACTCTCAGTCCGGGCGATTACCTGACTTTCGCCGACGAGATGACAAACGTCAAGCTTGTTATCTGGAACAAGGGGCCGGCTGACGGCCTTTCCCCGGGCGAGATTGATATTATCCAAAATTCCGAAGGCGTTAATCATTTTATATGCGGCGACGGCGTTATCGGCAGCCTGGTCTATCCGGACAATCTGAGCTATTTCGGCCTGGAATGGATCGGCTGGAATTTAGAGGCACAAGGATCGACCGGCTCTGTTTGGGTTTCAGGCCAGCAGGGTGATATTATAACCGGTAACCTTGGAGGGAATATCGAAGGCCGCCTGATTATGTACTATATAAATATGGTCAGGATTACCGACACGGAAAATGTACTGCCGATAATGCATTTCCAGAATAACGGATCCAGAAGACATAACAATGCTAATCATGCCGTTACGGCCCAGGAAGCAATTTTCGGCGTTAGGTCCACCAGGAACAACAACAAGACTGTCCTTCTCGGTATGTGCCCGTACACTATTGTGGATGAGAATGTCCGCCAGACTCTGGTTAGCAATATTCTTAGCTGGCTGGCTCTGGAGTAATACGAACCATAGGTACTTATTAATGGCCGGGCTGAGTTCGTATAAAACGGGAGACCGGATTGGGATTTCCTCACGTTTCCTCGGATAAGTTTACCCCTACGACGGCTGTTGGTCTGTCAAGTATGATTTAAGAGTCTGGAAGGGTGGCAGCCTCAAGCGGCAG
>DQCG01000348.1 GCA_003533825.1 Phycisphaerales bacterium | reverse complement strand
GGATCATTTCGCAACTTTTGGGCAGGGCCGCTTACATCAATATTTACATATTGGTCGATCTGTCCGTCGCCCATGTCCCATAGATAACACGGTGCATAGGAATACGTCATCAAGACAGAACCCTTTTCCTGCTTGAATTCGAGGTCCCAGCCATAAATATCATCTACAGCTTTCCATCTTGCCCCTGAAGGTATTCTGACAGTCTTCAAATTATCCATGTTAAAGGGCGGCTCTTTCGATACAATATAGGCCAATTCAATTTGTTTTGGCTTCTCTAAGGTGATTGTCTCGAGATCAAGCGTTTCTCCCGGCGTGAATTTGACGGCGAAACCTTTCTTCAGGTAGCCCGGCGCCGTAACACTGCACCAGTAATCGATCGGCGAGAATCCATCTGCCTGGGCCAGGCCATCTTCCTGTACCGGTATCTCAATAGGATCAGGCCAATAGCGGCGAGGTTCGGTACCATTCGACGGCGTATTCACAGGGCCGTTTCTGACACTCAACTCTATTTTTGCCTCCGAGACGTCTCCACCTTCTTCCAATTCTACTTGAGCTTTCAAACTTACCAATTCTTCTTTACTTAACGGTTTCATATGAATAGTGCCAACATCGACCAAATCTCTCTCTTGGTCTTTCTTCATGCCTTTTAATTGCAAATCGTATGGAGCATATTGGTGCATACGAAAACCCACCGGCCTGACCAAGTCTCTTGTCGGTCCGGCAAAATATCCTTCGGGCAGAATCTCCATCTGCGAACGAACATAGCGGACCTCTCCATCACCATCAAGCACCACTCGCCCGACAATGACATGTCCCCATTCATGTTTTTGAACACCCTTTCTTGCCTTGGCAATCTTAGCTTCCAATTCCGGTTTATTCGGGCACTGTTCTATGGTATTTAGGGCACATCCACCCATTATTACCAACACTATTGGCAACGCTGATGCAAATACAATTTTTTTCATTTTGTTGCTCCTTTCGGAAAATCAGGATTTAAAATAAATATATGGTTGCCGATTTCGTGTATTTAAGTTCTTTTTCTTCTGCTTCTATACATCTTTGCCATCCCTTTTCTCGTTAAACCTCATAAATCGGTTAGCTTGGGATTGTCCCTGGTTTTCTCAGACATCGACAAACAGATGGTAGATGATGAAATCTCCGTGTGCGAGAGCGTGGATTGTCTCGGACACGCACGAGTCTCCAGGCAACACCGAAGACAGCACCAGCTTGAATGGAGGTACGGTTTTGAGTTTCTCGCAGCTATCTTCGATTGATGTTCCCACCGAGATACGAGCAGCCTCCACGTTTCCATCGAAAACATATCCAAGCATGCCACCACTGTCCAGGCCCCTGCCGTATCGTTGTTCAACAAAGCACATCATACCTTGGTCACCGGTGACGTATTCTGATACGCAAGATTTCCATCCGGACGGGAAAGTAACATGGAGGCGCTTGGCTTCGATGGCAAAGTACGGCCACGGTTTTCTTATACCTGTTGAGTAGCGAAACCGAAAATCGGGTTGGCCAATGGGATTCTCCTCGTCGCTATCATCGTCGTAGAGAAGCGTCTCACGGTCCAATTCTATTGGCCGCTGGCGCAGATCTGGATCTCGGATCAAGAGCTTTCGCAGGCGGTTGCTGATTTTATTCTCGTGTTCGTTAGCATGTTTCTTTTGTAAGGTAGCCGAGCAGCGCAGCACTACGGCCAGGATGAAGGGAATCTCCTCAGCGGGGAAAAGGGGGATCCACTCAACGGCCTCATGTCGCAAGTTCACTTCGCTCGTCTCCTCGCTTCGGCAATGTGGTTATAGATATCAGCAGCATCATTCAGTGCCGCAGTGCGTGTCCACTGGCCTTTGATCGCTGGTTTCACGATGTAAATCCGCGTCTCATTGAAAACCCAAGGGCGTCTAAGATATGCCAGAGTACCAGCCCGTTCGGTTGAGGCTTCTTCGAGACGTTGTAGGGCACTAACAAGCTCACGGCTTATAGTTTGTGGCTTGAAGCTGCGTGCCGACTTTGTTTGATCGAGCTTGACAAGCCCGAGTCCAACTTCACTATCTACACCGCCGGAGGCAGAGACATGCAATGTGCCGCTGGCCCAACTATTGAGTGTCGCTGTAAGCATCCCGGCGTACGGTTCAAGACCGTCGGCATCCACTGGCTGCTGTGTGGGAATATTCTTAGCCCCATCGAGTGATCCTGGAGTGTCACTTTTATCGAATATCTCACACGTATCCTCGACGAGTGCAATCTCCTGCTTGTTGAGTCCGAAGTATGCGTAGATAAGGGGTTCAAGCTCTGCCTGTATCTTGCGCGACTTCTCTCGCCAATCTAGGAGCCACTTTCGACGCACCTTATCGTCTGTATCTTCATCCTCGGATCGCAGACGAAACTCGGTCGAACGAAGCTTCTTGTCCAACTTTGCAGCGCTTACCTCCATCTCGTCCTTCAAGCGGCGAATTCTCGCGGCGATCTTTGCTATAATGCCTGCTGAATCTTCTCCCGCAACCTGGCTGTCCGCCAAGTAGAAGGGCAGCCGCATTACCTCTGATATATGAACTTGGTCCCGTTCGGTGCCGAGATTGGCGCTCGTGTGGAATACGAAATAGCGAGCGAGTTTCGAACGCATGAAAGCAGCCAGAAACATTAAGTTTTCGATCTCTGATGCTGCTCCCGCAATCGAGCGCAGTGAGTCCTGAAAGCGAACCGAGTAATCAAAGAATGCAGCATCTGTGAAACCTTTATTCCAGAGCACCAGGGGATGTTCGTAAATCTGCTTTTTGCGAATCCGGTGGGCTTTATCAAGAAGATAACCCTCGGACTGTAGATAGGAACCGAATTCCAAAGACAATTCCTGGGGTACTGAGATCAATTCCTTGATCAGTTCCGGTGTGACAAAGCGGTCCGACATCGGCCATTCTATCGGCTGAGGTTTGTCAGTCTTGCTGTCAGGGCGCAGAGGCTGAAATCCAGTACCTTTACACCAGCGTTTCTCCCCGCGTCGCATTTGTGCAACCGTGCCAGCGTAGTCGCTCAGGCGTGGCAACGAGAGGAGGAAATCAAAACATTTCAGGTCTCGGCGTGTGCCCCAAAAATGTGACTTCCAGACCAATCCGGTTAGCTTTCGATTTGGCTGTGCGGCATGAAGGAGCAACTGAAGCGGAATCCACTTGCGGTCATGTGGCGCAACGGGAATCACTCCGTCGCGCAAATCCATGCGGGATACCTTTGGAGCCACGTACTCGATCTCGTGTGTGGCAGTATCAGGGGGGGGCGATGTGAATCTTGCGATGTTGCAGGGACAGAGCGCTTCTTTGAACAGGATGAATCTATAGTCTGCAAGTTGAACCACCTTGTCCAAGGTCACCCGTCGAAGCCATCGCGATTGAAACTCATCTGTCCGGTTGAGGAACACCTTGGAGGGCAGAAGGAGACAGGCGCGACCTGAATCATCCTTCAGCACGTCGGGCGCAGCTTCCATGAACTTGTGTGCGATTTGCTTGCTTCCGCGTCCCGCCCAGGGGGGATTACCAACCACGATGTCAAACAATCCCTTCCAATCGGCGGCCAACTGGAGGAAGTCCTTCTCCCAAATAACGGGAATAACGGGGGCCTTCTTCTTACCGTTTGCAAACTTAAGTAGACTCGGCAGTTGCTCGCCTGTGGCCTTCATGTAGGCCCGCAGACTGGGCGGGTCGAATTGGTCGAGAAAAGCAAGATAAAGGCTGAAACACGCAATCCGGCAGGCTGTCAGGTTCTTATCCACACCCCGCAGAGATCCAAGCAAGGCACGCAGGTCTTTCGCCTGTTCCGCAAGTGGTATTTCGCCCCTGTGGCTTGCCCGCCATTCGGCTGCCAGGCGGTTGAACACAAGTACGAGAAAGATCCCGGAACCAACAGCGGGGTCTAGGAAACGTTTGCCACGCAGTGGGCGCATGTTTTCCAGGGCGAGGTCAAGTGTCATCTCCGCCAGAAATCGTGGCGTGTGGTAAGCTCCGCTCTTACGTTTCTCCGGCCCTCCTTCTTTTTCGAGGAAATCCTCGTAGATGGCGCTGATAGTCTCTACCGGGATGAATCCGAAGTCATAAGCCCAGAAACCGAGTGAACGCTGGCCTTTGAGTACTTCGTCACCATTCAGAAATCTTCGTATGGCCTCCAAATGAACGGGCTGAATCAAGTCCTTTTCACCCTTGAGGTCATCATCGAACATGCTCCCGTTGAATTCATCCTTGAGCTTACGGAACAGCTTGCCGTAAAGGTCTGACCGTGGGTCACGCCCCGCATCTGATTCCAGCACATCCAAAAGACGAGTCCAGTCGCGATTCGGGAAGTAGTCTTGCAAGTCAATGATGCCACGATCGCACAGATAACAGGTAAACAACACTCGCCCGAGGAACGCATGAGCCACAGAGGGATCTAAGCCTGTGTTTCCTTTGGTGAGTTCATCGCGGATAGCGCCAAGGTTGTTGATTAAGTAGGGCTTGCTGAACAAGC
>DQCG01000544.1:1606-9560 GCA_003533825.1 Phycisphaerales bacterium | reverse complement strand
TTTACTGGCCGTTCAGGGCTTGAACTCATCCATCGCAGACTCCGACTTTTTGATTTCCGCCGAGCTGTTTGCAGGTACGGAAAACACCAACGACGAGGTCGTTCCCGGCTTGAGCCGGTATATGTCACCCTTTACGCTAACCAGAAGCACTCGTGTTAAGGCACGGATAATGAATAGCGGCACATGGAGCGCATTGAATGAAGCGGTCTTTGCCGTCGGGCCGGTCGCTGAGAATCTACGCATTACCGAGATGATGTATAATCCACGAACATCCGGCGAAGAATTCATCGAACTGATGAATATCGGAACCGAACCGATAAACCTGAACCTGGTCAGTTTTACAAACGGCATCGATTTCACCTTCCCAAGCATTGAGCTTGCCGCAGGCGAATACATTATGGTCGTTCAGAACCGCAGCGACTTCGAAGCCCGATACGGCAGAACCGCCAATATCGCCGGTCAATATTCCGGCAGGCTGAACGATGCCGGTGAAAGAATTACGCTCGAAGATGCGGCCGGCCGGCCAATTCTGGACTTTCGCTATAAAGATGGCTGGCACTCCCTCACCGACTGCGAAGGTTTCTCACTGACGATTAACGACCCGAAGTACTTTGACCTCAGTATATGGGATACCAAAGAGGCATGGCGGCCGAGTGTGTACCTCGGCGGTTCGCCGGGACAGGATGACAGCGGAATTCTTCCCAATGCCGGTGCCGTAGTGATTAATGAGATACTGGCTCATGCACACGCTGAAACCTCGGACTGGATAGAATTGTACAACACGACCGGCACAGCAATCGATATCGGCGGCTGGTTCCTCAGCGATAGTAAAGATACTCTTTTCAAATACGAGATTGCCGCCGGAACAATTATTGAACCATTCGATTATCTTGTTTTCTATGAAGACCTCCAATTCGGCAATGCGAACGATCCCGCTTGCTATGAGCCGTTTGCTCTCAGCGAGAACGGTGAACAATTGTACCTCAGCTCCGCTCGCAACGGTGTCCTTACGGGCTATCGAAATGTGGAGGATTTCGGCGCTTCAGAAACAGGAGTATCTTTCGGGCGATACTACAAGAACAGCACGGACAATTATAATTTCGTGGCGACCGAGCAGAACACACCCGGCTCGGCCAATGCCTATCCGAAAGTCGGACCTGTTGTTATCAACGAGATTATGTATAATCCCAACTGGCCCGAGGGCAGCCCATACCCGAACGAGCAATTCGAATATGTCGAGCTGCAGAATATTTCAGCCGGGCCGGTTACGCTGTACGATTACGAGACGGGTGAACCGTGGAAGTTCACAGACGGCATCGAGTTTACTTTCCCGGCGGATCTGCCTGTGACAATCCCCGCCGGAGGATTTATCCTTTTAACCAAGAATCCGGTGGCTTTTTCCTGGCGATATCCGGAAGTACCCGCTGAAATTATTCTCGGCCCATACGACGGCAGCCTGAGCAACTCCGGCGAAAGGCTTCAACTCAGCATGCCCGGCGACATTGATAATGATGGTGTGCGTAATTATATCCGCATCGACAGGGTAAACTACAGCGACGGCTCCCATCCCGAAAATAATCCCGGTTTAACAAATCTCTGGCCGAAAGAACCCGATGGTCAGGGCCAATCCCTCACCCGCAAATTCCCGGCTGACTACGGCAACGATCCGGATAACTGGATTGCAGCTTCACCTTCCCCGGATCAATAAACCGGCTTAATTTTCAAGCACTGAATATCAGTTTATTTTAAAAGTCCAATTTTACTCGCTGGGAGAAGGAGCCAAGGCTGTCCAGTTGTCGGGATCATTGCCGTACCCGGTGGAGAATTTTCGTGTTAATGACATGCCATAGCCGTCAGCTTCGACCGGCCAGAGGTCTATTCCGGCCGGACAATCTTCCGGGTGCGAGCCGTCGCTGTAGTTTACCCGGTCAATACGTATATATTGACGCTGGCCGGTATTGTCAATATCGCCGGGCATACTCAGCTCCAGCCTTTCTCCGGCGTTGCTTAATTTGCCCTCATACGGCCCAAAAACATTCCCTGCAGAAACGCCTGGGTAGCGCAAGGAAAAAGCATCAGGCTTTTTGACCACCAGGATAAACCCTCCGGCGGGAATTGTCACCGGTGTATCGGCCGGAAAGGCAAACTCAATTCCATCGGTAAATTTCCACGGCTCGCCTGTAAGATAATCGTATAACGTGACAGGCCCGGTGCTGATATTATGAAGCTCGATGTACTCGTATTGGTCATTGGTGTACGAACTGCCAAGGGGCCAGTCCGGATGATACATTATTTCGCTTATGACGATAGGCCCGACCTTCGGATAAGCGTTGGTAGAACCTTCCGTATTGTAATCCATCGCCACGAAGTTATAGTTGTCCGTGCCGGGCTTATAGTAACGGCCGAACGATACGCCGGTTTCTGAAGCGCCAAAATCCTCGACGGTTCGATACCCCGTTAAGATATTATTGTGTGCAGAGCTTAGGTACATGCTTTCGCCGTTTTCGCTCAGGGCGAATGGTTGATAACAGCCGGGATCATTAACATTACCGAAGTGAAGGTATTCATACAATACGAGATATCCATACGGGCCAATTGTTGTTCCGTTGGCAATCTTATATTTGGTCAGATTATCGTCACTGTCGCTGATAAACCATCCGCCAACGTCAATAGCGGTATCGGTCGTATTATATAACTCGATCCAGTCCGAAGTCTCTGCGTGTGAATGTGCTAAGACCTCGTTGAAAACCACGGCACCGGGGCCTGGGAGTATAGCACTATCATCCTGTCCCGGTGAGCCGCCGGCGTATGCACTTGGCCGCCAGGAATCCTTCTCGTCCCAACTGTTCGGACCAGGATTTATCGGATCAATTATAGTCAGAGAAAAATCTTCACCATCGGTGATAGAACGCCAGCCGTCTTCATAGCGAAAATTCAGAATCGCCCTGCCGGCCGCATCTTCAAGCGTGATTCTTTCGCCGGCATTGTCCAGCCTGCCTGAGTATTGGCCGGCGACTTTGACATTCTCACCATACCGGGCTTCGAAGGCACCGCGATTCTGAACGACTGCGACGTGTTCGTCCGGGGCAAGCTCAAGGCTGGGGAAGGTAAAATCAATGCCGTTTGTGAAGCTAACCAGATTCAGGTTGATTGTCTCGGCCCCGATGTTCTCCAACTCGATGAACTCCTGGTTCGAGGCTTTCGGGTGATACATGATTTCCGTGATGCGTAAGCTCTCGGCGACCGGACCGACGGCAAAGACCGCTTCGTTCAGCGCGCTCCATTTGCCGCCGTCCAGAACTCGCGCCTTGACATGGGCGCTATGGGGCAGCGTAATCGAGCCGACATATTGATTCACGCCGGGCAGGGTGCCATTGTCAGAACCGGCCCGGCCGGCAATAAGCTCAGCAGAGATAAGAAAATCGGAATCCGAAGCGGAGCTATTCAAACCATGGATGGCTAATAAATTTCTCCCCTGCCGCAGCTTGCCGAGCGAAGTGGAAATATCGATACTCTCGAACTCGACTGCTTCGGAGTCATCATGACCGGCGTTCGCACTGGAGTTCCATGTGATGATGCGTCCAATGTTGCGTCTGGCCACCTCGGTGCCGTTGAGGTAGGCGATAAAGCCATCGTCATAACGAATGTCCAAAATCATCGAATCCAAATCCGCAATATTGCCGCTAAATGTAAACGAGATACGGATGTAACAGGTCGGGCTCCTGGAGTACATTCGTTCTTCGAGGTCGAGACTGATATAAGATTCGTAGCCGGAATCTCTCTCATAGCCTATGCCGCCCGGGCTACCGGTGGAGTACAGCCAGGTCGAGTCATCAAACGTCGTGCTGCTATTCCAGTCGGTACTGACCGGACGAACCGGAATAGTCACCCGTTTCGGGGTGCTTTCAGCTACCAGAGTCGTACTCGCATTACTGTTTTGCTGCGGAGCATCCGGATTAATCGGATCTGAGCCGTCAAGAGTAAAGTGTATCACATTAAACCTGCCGTGATCGGTCATAATCAGAGCATCACCTTCCGACAGGTAGCCGCCGTAACGCTCAACACCGTTTACGATGAACTTCGGGCCGGAAAACGTGTACATACCTTCCCGCTCGCAGGCAGTTAAGAAAACGTCAAGTCGATTCGGAACCCAGGTATTTAGAACGTACATGTCCATATTGGGAATAACACCCTGCATTTCATCACGAAGCTCGAGGAAGCGTTTTGTAATATTGTCTTTGGTCAGGACGCCGTCATTGAAGAAGTGTTTGTATAAACGGTCCGCAAAGACCTGCCTGAACGTGCTGCTGACCTTGAGCGCCCGGTACAGGTAGCCGTTAGCATTACTTTGGCTGTTGAGCCTGTCGAAGTAAACCGTGTTGAGTCGATCCGAGTACATCCCCCCTTCGGCATCCCAGATAAAAAACCTCCACCTTCCCTCTTCGGAACGTTCGCTCGCGGCGGCCCAGTTATTTTGCGGCCAATCCCAATTTCCACTCCAGAGCTGCAGAATGAGATAGTCGGCAAATGCCGGAATATCGAGACGTCTGCCAAGTTCCTGGTAATGCACATCATCGGACAAGTCATTATTGCGAGCGTAACTAAGCATATTGTTCCATGACACTGTGTCACCGTCACGTATCCCACTCATAGTCATCACGTCCCAGTCTTTATCACTATTGTACCATTGCCGGCAAAACTCATCCTTGATGTGGTCACAGGGATTGAAATAGCCTTTGTACTCGCCGTTTATAAAGAGATTCGCCACTGTTCCGCCGCTGTCGACATGCCCCATATCCTTGTGAAGGCGTCTGAGCAACTCGTCCTTGATAAACGGATTCACTCTGTCGTTGTGACCTCCGCGAAGAACGATGCTCTTGAAACGTTCGACCTCAAAAGGAAAGAGCGGATACTCAAGCATGCTCTTGCCGTACTTGTCACGGAAGTAAAGCCTGAAGCTGAATTTGGAGTTGCCCGACCAAAAACCGCCGCTCCGGCGATACCTCGGGCGCATATAGTCACTCCCGTGGACCCGGATTCCACAATCAACCTGAAGGCCAGAGTTGTCCGCCGGCTCAATCCATTCGAATGAGACAGGACGTTCGAATGCCATTCCCCGGTGCATGGGATTGTTGTGGCTATTCTGGCCGTCCGAAACCCAGCGTCCATCGGAGCCATAGTTGCCCCCCACAATAGCCATTACGCCGTCCGGTTCGTAAAACGTTTTACCTTCGTCACCTACAAGTGAAATAACCGGCAACGACTTGACATTTGCGCTGGCGTTCATCAGATATGTATTGGTTTTGACGACTGACGGCTTCCAACCCTGCCTGATTGCCCTGGTCCGCAGGCAGGTAGTCCTGTTGATGTAAATCGGGCCGGTATAGACTATGCCCTTTGGAAACCGCCCGATAAATTCATACGGCTCGGAGCCGTCGCGCGTGTAGTAAATAATCGCATCCTTTGTTTCGGTGGCGAGTGTTAAGTAAAACGGTGCATCATAAAAACCTCGTTTTTGGCTGAAGTCCGGGGCATCAACCTGGCCCGCGTATGCACCTTTATTTTCTTCGCCCGGTGTCGGAACAGCAAAGAAACGGCCCGCATCATCGCTTTCGGGGTCGCGGCCATAGGAAAGGTCGGTGGTCTGCTCGGGAAAGCTGATACTGTCAATCAGTGTGACGCCATCGCTGTCAAACAGGCCTATCTCCTCGCCGCCGGCATTAAGTTTGAAATTTGAGTGCAAACCATAATCGGCGCTATCCTCGTCGGCCCATATCAACAAATAGCCGCCGGGCGGGATTGTTGTTAAGGCCGGATTATTAACCGGAATTTGCCACTTCCGGGGAACAGGCAGATTATCAGTCAGGAACATTCCGCCTATATTGATAACATAAGTGCCGAAATTGTGAATTTCGATCCAGTCATCGTAATGCCCCTGTGGATCCTGGACAAAACTGCTGTTCGAGGCCATGAACTCATTGATTGCCAATGGAATACCCGCCTGGTGCCAGTTTCGG
Organism: Phycisphaerales bacterium; assembly: GCA_003533825.1. Taxonomy (GTDB): domain Bacteria; phylum Planctomycetota; class Phycisphaerae; order Sedimentisphaerales; family Anaerobacaceae; genus JAFGPJ01. The sequence goes on along the minus strand of DQCG01000544.1, from coordinate 3,543 downwards.
GTCAGCAGTACGAAATCCGACATCGTTACCCCATCGACGCCGTCCAGATCGGCACAATTCGAATCCGAGCAGCTTCCCGAAGGCTCCAGCCACTGCTCTGCAAAGATCCGCACGTCCAGAAAATCAACCCGGCAGTCGCCATTGAGGTCGCCGGCGGGACAGCCGGCACGCGCAGAACCGACCAGGGATATAATCAATATAAGGACAAGCAACAAAAATCTGATATATCCGGGCACCTTCTAATCCCTTCCTCACGAATGGCTTGGGCCGCTAACTGTATTTCCACCTCTGCCACTTTGGGACCTCAGAATGATGAAATCACAGATATCAATTAATCAGTCAGGTAAACTTTACCTATTATAGCATATTTTAACTGGTTTCGACAACACCTTTTGCGAAGTCATCAGAATGTGATTTACGTTTGCAGAACCGGCTCAGTGCGAAATGGCATACATAATAATATTAACCCCCATTTGAATGGCTTTTTCATAACTCTTCCTGCCGAATTCGAAACCGTGACTGTCGCACCAGCCACAGTGAATATCAGTGGAACTTAGAAAAACCGCGAGGCGGTCGCCGATAAAAACTCCCCTGGCGCCATGATTCTGGCCGTGCATATACGGTAAACCAACCTGCCTGGGCTGTCTCATGCCCGGCAGAAGCACACGATTCTGGCGTTCCATATACGGCAGGCCTTTATCGCCAAGGTCATAGACGTTATGAAAAATCTCGTGCTCTAACGGTATTCGCCGCACGGCCCCGTTTCCAAAAACCTGCTCCAGCAGCATAAAAGAGCTTTGATAGAAGAAGTCGCCGCCCGAACCCACAACACAGTCGTCCATCAGCAAAAATCCTCCCCGGGTGATATACTCTTTTAAGTTGTTCTTCTGTCTGCTGTCGAACTTATATTGGTTCTCTCCGGTCATAAAAAGGAATGGATATTTCTTGAGTTTTTCCGGTTCGTCAAACGATACCACAGCGTTTAGCTGGCCTTCCATAGCCCATTGCGGCTGCCAGTCGTACGCCCCTCTTATCGGCTTTACTCTACAGCGGATTACGGATACCAGCTCTCTTAATAAGTTTGCATCACCGCCTGGGCGGACATTCCACCGATCGATCTCCTTCGACTCATGGGCATATTTTACTCTCGGCATAACGAAATCATATAAATCGAGGTCGCCGGGGCCTTCGGGGGGGATTGTATCTTCGACGGCCGAGGCATGGCCGGCCGCTGCAAATGCGGTACTGACCACTACTCCGCCCGCAGTTTTCAGGAATTGCCTTCGATTATACTTTACCTGCTCATGTTTCATTACAAACCGTTCCGTACTATTCATTTATGAAAAAGAATCTCGAGGCGGCCAGGCCGTCCGTTTTATTCTGCTCGTATCTCCAGGGCTGCCGGTTCGCATTGCCATCGCCGTTATCTTCCAATACCGGCGTCTCAGTCGTCAGCAGGGATTGACGGCGGTAGAAATCATCCAGGTCCCTGCAAGCGGAGGTAAACGCCTCAAGCAGCGATATCCTGCCGTCACCATCGGCATCAGTCTTTTCGTCAAGAATGGCCGGGACAAAATATTCGCTGAATTTTGTACTGTAATGCTGTTCGGCAGTACAGGCACCGATGATAATTCGACCTTTCGCCGCGACAGCCTTTACGGCCAGACCGGCACCCGGGCAATCCAATATAATTAGCATTGAAGAGGCCCTAATACCCTTTATCCATTCGGCCAGTTTCTCGTGAGTAATATCAGCACCCGGAAGATTCAGACGCAGCTTGCCTGCCACAACATTCGCCTGCCCCGTATAGTAAAATATGAATCTATCCTCGGGCTTAACGGTGGCGGCCAATAGTTTCATTTGCTCCCCGAAGTTCTCCGCTGTCGATATCTTCGAGACATTTTGAATCGTTGACTCACGGTCCGCCAGCAAACCAA
>DQCG01000544.1:0-1573 GCA_003533825.1 Phycisphaerales bacterium | reverse complement strand
TAATGCCGCTGACAATCAGCACATACGTCTTTCCACTTTTCGTCGGCTCCGGATTTCGCTGAGCACCCGGCGCATCGACGAATATAAATTCACTCATGATAGCCAATAGAATTACAGTCATTGACTTTTTCATAGGAACCGTCTTACCTTTCAAACCAATCCAATCGCCCGCCTTAGAAACCAGCTTACACTCAGTATCATACATATAATAAAGAGAATCAGCCAACTCGGCCAGATACTCATCATCCGTTGAGAGCTGCCCATCAGCGTCCGGGTTTCAAACATCTGCGAGCCATTGTCGCCAATATCGTCGGCGTGAAAATATTTGCCGTCGAGCTTCTTCGCAAGCTCCCGGAGAAATTTTTCGTCCAGCTCGACATTTGCCATTTCAGTCCTTGCGGACGGCAAATTCACGGCAATAGTTTTTTCTCCGAGAAATACGCCGCTAATCTCAGCCTGGGCCGTAGCTATAATTGACTGGTCCCGGACATTTTCAACTTCGGCGACGTAGTATCCCTGCGATACCTGGTGCATACTCAAAACTTCATCCTGCATACTGAGCAGCACATTGGCTCCGGCAACAGGTACGAACGAACTGTCACAAACATAGGCTTCGAACTTCACCTTGTTCTCCTGCCCGGCGGCTCGCTCCGCAAACAATTCTATCAACGCCTCACGAGCCGTTATTCTGCCCATGTGAGCGGTTAATCCGGCCATAATCCTGTAGAGCAATCCACCCTCAATATCTTCGCGATACCACCGGAATATTTTTGAAGCATTGAGCAAACAGACCCTGCCGCGGCCGACTCGATGTACAGAGATGACCGGCGTTTCTTTGATTAAGGCCAGTGTGGTGGAAGCGGGCTTGGGATTAACGATGCGGTAATATGGAAAGGCCGGCTCCTTGTAATCTCGCAGTGCTGAGGGGCTGATTACTTTACTGTCGGCTGCCTCGAGTGTCAGCTCTATCTGTCCGGGGCTGCTCGGCCAAATCGTCGGATTGTCGGGATCGAAGATCACGGGAATCAGAGATTTTATTTTCCTGTTTTTCCAGCCGGCAGGCCCGAATTCGGCCTTGCCCGGCAGCAGGACAAGCCCGCCGCCTCTTTCTACAACAAAACCATACAGACCGGCAATCTGGGCATCCGTAAGAGCATCCAGTTCGCAGGGTCCAAGAATTATAATGTCGTACTTGTTGAATCCCTGCCTGTCCTCGGGCAGATCGACATACCCGAACGTCCGCGAGGCGTTCTCAGCCAACGCCGGAGCCCTGATTACATCCATGCCCAGGTCCAGCTCGATCTTTTCATCCCTTGCCAGGACTTGCCTGATCTTGCCGATATTAAAATTGGCCACTTGTGTATACAAAAGGACCTTGAGCCTGGTTTCTTCGACGACCTCGATCATCGTGCTGCGAATATTGTTTGCCAGATTCACTTCCCGCCCGAGCGCCTTTGCCCGGACCGAAAAACTGTAACTGCCGACACTGTCGGCGCCAACTGTAAACTCCGCTGTTACATCTTTGGCTGAAGAATCGCCGCTTTGACTCCGAATAAATAAGCCGGCAGGAATT
>DQCG01000621.1 GCA_003533825.1 Phycisphaerales bacterium | reverse complement strand
TTTTTCTCGTATTGCGTATTGCGTTCTCCGTAAGGAGTCCCAAGGACTGCGTATCGCGAGAATGAAGTTGAAAAAACAAAGCCAATTTATTCGTACTGAGTACTGCGTGCTGCGTATCGCGAGAATGAAGTTGAAAAAACAAAGCCAATTGATCAGCGTTCAGTGTTCTCCGTAAGGAGTCCCAAGGACTGCGTTCAGCGGACTGCGAAAAGATAAGGAGAAGCTTTTTGAAAAAACGAAGCCAATTTGCGGTAGGGCAAAATTGGCGCAATGTCTTACATGAAAGGTGTTTATGAAGATTTTCATGCTTTGAGGCTGCGAAAAAACAAAGCCAATCAAAGCCAATATGTCAATGTCGTACCGGATGAAATGGATTGTCGAGAGGAAGAGCGGCGTTATGGCCAATTGAGTAATCTTCACAACCAATAATCAATCGTAAATAGTAAATAGTAAATCATTCGTTAGCCGGTGAGCAGCTCGAATTCTTCGGGGCTAAGGGATTGCCGTAATTTTTGCAGGGCAATCAGCTCGATCTGGCGGATTCGTTCCTTGCTCAGGCAGAGTTCTTCGCCGATTTGTACGAGGGTCTTGGTTTCCTTTTTTATCGGTGGCCCGACCAGGCCGAAACGATTCATAATTACGTACTGCTCGCGTTTAGTGAGGTTGTCTTTTATGACCTGGGTAAGGCTTTGATGAGCTCGTTCAATGGCGGCGAAATCCGCGGCGTCTTCGGTTCTCATTTCGCGGTGGATGTTTGCCAGCGAGGCTTTTGCCGCCTTGCCGAGCCGGCCGATCTGGCCCGGAATTTTGCGGGCGTAATCTTTGGTTATGGTCCAGGAGGCGAAGGTGGAGAATCGAAAACCCCTGCCGTAGTCGAATTTTTCGACCGCACGCATCAGCGAAATGTTGCCCTCGCTGACCAGATCGAGCAGGTTCGCCCCGCTGAGCGTATGCTTGCGTGCGATATTGACGACGAGCCGCAGGTTCGCTTCGATAATTCTTCTTTTGATCTCTTCGGCCTGGGCTAAATGATTTTCTATTTGACTTAGCATGGTGCCCGAGACGTGAGAAAGTTTAATGCCGACACGGCTTTGGCAGGCCAAATATTTCAGGTAATTATATCGACGGAACAGCTTGACTTCGTCTTCCCTGTTGAGCATAGGTGTATCTCTTAAAGTGTGCAGATATTCGGAAAGAGAGCTGCCGGCCAATTTGATTGGCTCGGTATTACTTAGGACGGACGGCTCTGATTTGTCGAACGGCTCGGCCAGAATTCGATCTTCGGCATCTTGCCCGATGAATTCATCACTGGCGATGAATTCAATTTTCCTGGCCAGAAGTGCCTTCGCCCTTCGTCGATTGATAATCCGGTATATCGAACTTTTATTGCGGTTGTAACGCTCCATCAGCTCTTTGATACTACAGCCCTGTTTGTACAGCCGGTGGATTTCCGCGGCTTGGGCCGGCTCAATTGCCCCGGTGGACTTTTTGAAAACGGGTTTGTCAGGATGGGCATTTTCGTAATTAAGCAGTGTGTATCTGATAGTTTCGTGACATTTGCCGGTCTTTGCGCTTATCTTGGCTATTATCTGGTAGCGGGACAGATTAGTGTCGGCCGAAAGCTTTGCGGCCTGATTTACAATCCGGCTTTTTTGCTTATCTGTCAGCCGCGTGAAGTTCCTGGCTTTGCCGGCGAGTTCCGGATTTGTCGCAAAGAATTCATCAACCGTTGACTGCTGAAAGCCGAGACGCCTTATTCCGTCGTCGAAGATGTATTTTCGTGCAACCAGGCCCTGCTTTCGCCAGCGATAAATCGTTTTCGTTGAAACGCCGACGGTTTTTGCAAGCTCTTCGATACTGTAGATTTTCTGACTTTGTTCAGTGGTCGGAAGGGCGAGTCGGCCGCTCAGCTTGGAAATGAAAATCCGCAGGTCTTCCAGCAGCTCGTCACCTTTGATGAGCCGGCTCTCGGTTTCGCTTTTAAGGTGGAAGCCCGTGATGCGAAAGCAGACAAACTCGAAAGGATACTCCTTTTCCTTATCGATAATGCTGCAAAGCTTCTCAGCGGCATCGAGCTGTTTTCGCCGTTTCTTCTCCGGCGTAAATCGAAGCTGCATCAACAATTGCGCCAAATTTTGACTTTTTATCCGCCGCATAGCCAACTATCCATTTTACCACGGTTGGGCGCAAAAAAACAGCCGTATAAAACGGCTGTTTATGATTTATCGTTACATCAGGTACATTATGAAGAACTGTAAACCACGGACTTAGAAATAAAATCAGGCAAATTCTCTTTTCGCTTTGTGGTTATATTCACTAATGCTCTTCTGCACTTTTTCAGGCCACGAGGCTCTTGGCAAGATCGACGGCTGAAGCGGCATCCGGTGCATAACCGTCGGCGCCGATTCTGTCGGCGTAATCCTGTGTTACCGGTGCGCCGCCGATCATCACCTTGACGGCAATCCCGGCGTCCTTCAGCGCCTTGATGGTTTTTTCCATACCGGGCATCGTTGTCGTCAGAAGTGCACTTATGCCGATCACCTGGGCGTTGGCGGCTTTCACCTGCTCGATGAATTTCTCAGGCCCGACGTCGACGCCGAGATCGATTACCTCGAAGCCCGCTCCTTTGAGCATCATGGCGACCAGATTTTTGCCGATATCGTGCAAATCGCCCTGTACGGTGCCGATCAGCAGCTTTCCGACCGGCTCGACGCCGGCCTTAACGAGTTCCGGCTCAAGAACTTTCATCGCCATTTTCATTGCCCTGGCGGCGATAAGCACCTCGGGGATGTAAATTTCGTTCTTTTTGAAACGAGCGCCGACAATGTCCATACCTGCAATTAGTCCATTGTCAAGGACATCTTTTGCTGCTGTGCCCTCTTCAAGGGCCGCCTTCGTGATTTCTAACGCTGTGTTTTGGTCTCCATTGATAACAGCATCAGCTAATGCCTTCAAATCTGCCATTACGGTTCACCTCAATTAATATAAACGATTCTATTCACATTCCTTAAACCAACGACCAGAGGCGTAATTAAACATTATTTGCTTATTCAAAACAAGCCCTAAATAAAAACTTTTTGGTTGTAAATACTATTTTCGACGCGAACAACGTCATAAAAATATAAAACCAGGATATATATTGTTTGAAAAATTATTAATACATGATATAATTCCTGCTTTTATTGCTTGTTGTTATTTGCTCTACAATGGTGGCTTTGAATAGTAAGTTTGGATAGTAAGACAGCTATGGCTTCTCGCTTTTGTATTGAGCCATGAAGCATTTCAAACGGAATACGGGGTAGGAAATACGAGAAACGAAACATGAGTGATTACATAGTTTTAGTAAAACAGGTTCCCGACGTCTCCCAGATCACCGACAACGCGTTTGATCCCGAGACCGGCACACTCGTTCGTGCAAGGCTGGCCAGTGTAATTAACGAACTGGACGCCCAGGCGCTGGCGTTTGCGAATATGATGAAGAAGATCAGCGATGACAAGAAGGCCCGCATTATCGCTTTGACGATGGGTCCGCCCATGGCCGAGGAAGTTCTTCGCTACAGTCTGTCGCGTGCGGCCGACCAGGTTGTGCTTCTCACGGACCGGGCGCTCGGCGGAGCCGATACGTGGGCGACGGCCAATCCGCTTGCTTATGCGATCCGTAAGATAACCAAAGACCAGCTCAAGTGCGGCGACGATTATTATGTGGTCTCCGGCATGCAATCAGTCGATGGTGATACCGCACAGGTGCCGGCGCAGATCGCCGAGGAGTTGGGCCTGCCCTGTATCGCCTATGTCACCGGGGCCGAATATAAGAAAAAACGGTTCGAGTTCACTCGAATCATCAGCGGTGGCAGCCAGACGGTGGCCACCAAGAAGCTGCCGGCCGTCATTACCGTTGCAAAATATGAATATCCACTGTTCGCAACGTTCGGCAGGACCCGCTGGGCCAATAAGACCGAGCTTGTCCAGTGGGGTGCCGATGACATCAAAGCAACCCACATCGGCGCCAAGGGTTCCAAGACGGCCGTAATCAGAGTCTTCCCCCCGGGCAAAAGCACCCGCAAGTCTCAGCAGCTCAGCGACGTGAAATCCCTGGCTAATGTGCTTATGGATTCTGTCAAGAGCGGCAATGGCGAGGCAGGCCAGGGTGAGGATGCCAAGGCGGGCAGCTATGTTCTGCCCGACAAACGTAAAGACAAGTTTCAAAGAATCTTCGAGGCGACAAAAAAGGAACAGGATGATTATGAATTCCTTCTCGAAAAGATCAAAGAGCTCGGCATAAAATCGGCGGCAGAAATAGATGATTCCGTCAAAGCCAGGATTCTTGAAGCTACCGGTAAAAGGATACATAAAAAGACGCTGGATGACATGATAGATGGCTTTAAGGCAACCAAACCGGCATTCAAGGGGGAAGTTTGGGTAGTAGCCGAGCACAGTGACGGTGTGGTTCATCCGGCTACTTTCGAACTTACCGGCAAGGCCCGCGAATTAGCCGATTCGCTCGAAACCAAAGTCGGCGTTTGCATCGCCGGCGACAACGTCGGGCACATGGCGGAAGAGCTTATCGCCGCCGGTGCCGACAGCGTTTATGCGATCGAGCACAAGCTCCTCAAGGAGTTTGACCCGACGGCATATCGCAAGGCCGTATCCGACGCGATTGACAAATATGTGCCGCAGATTGTACTTTACGCGGCCACGCCACAGGGCCGGATGCTGGCCCCGATGGTCTCGTATCGCGTTCACTGCGGACTGACCGCCGACTGCACGGGACTGGATATTCGTGACAGCTCGCGAAAGAGTGACATCGGCTTGCTGCTTCAGACGCGGCCGGCGCTGGGCGGCAACGTAATGGCTACGATTCGCACCAAAAACTCGAAGTCGCAGATGGCGACCGCACGACCCGGCGTGATGAAAAGAATCCCACCTGACGCATCACGAAAAGGCAAGGTCGTCAAACACAAAGTCGATCTTTCCGAGGAAGACGTCAGCCTGGAGATTATACAGACCGAACTTGGCTCCGGCGATGTGAATTTTGGTGCCGAAGTGGTTGTGAGCGGC
>DQCG01000267.1 GCA_003533825.1 Phycisphaerales bacterium | reverse complement strand
TATCAAAGTTTCTCTCGTTTTGTCAAGATAAATCACATATATAGGCATATATAATGCAATAAGATCCTGTAACCTCCAAATCCATGTAGAATCCAACGGGTTTGTTCTTCGATTACTCGCCGGAGCATACGCCTTGTTCCGATACGTAATCAAGACCTTCTTCCGAAAAGCTGCTGTTATGATGCTGCATTAATAAAGACTCATCGGCTCATTCATTCGGCTGTTCCGGCGATAAACCGTAACTCCTTTGCAGCCAAGCTGATAGGCCAGTTTATAGGCCTTATCAATGGCGGAAACCGTTGCTTTTTCGCTGAAATTGATGGTCTTGCTGACCGCCGCATCGCAATGCCGCTGAAATGCCGCCTGCATCCGGACATGCCATTGAGGCTTGATATCGTACGCCCCCCGGAAAATTCTTCGCAAATCAACCGGGATCGCAGTTATTTGTTGAATACTTCCGGTCCCGGCAATATGTTTCTCCAGTTCTTCGTTGTAAATACCTTGTTTTTCAGCCATGTGTTTGAAGATCGGATTTACATGCAGCAGTTTCCTGCCATCCAATACCTGGCGGAAAAACACCAGCGAATAGACCGGCTCGATGCCGGAAGAGCAATCGGCGATAATACTTATCGTGCCCGTCGGAGCAGCACATGTAATAGAAGCATTGCGAACCTTTACATTTCTCTCGGTTCGCCAGACACTGCCGTTCCAGTTCGGAAACGGCCCGCGTAAACGTGCAAGCTCGCCGCTGGCCTTTTGTGCACTATCATTGATGAACTTCATCAACTCGGCGCCGAAGTCAACGCCCTGCTGCGAATCGTATGGGATTCCAAGTGTAAACAGGCAATCTGCAAAGCCCATAACGCCTAAGCCGATCTTGCGATTGCCGAGTGCCAGGCGGACGGTATCTCTGACCGGATAGTCGCACACATCGATAATATTATCCAGAAAACGAACTGCCAATGTAACGGTCTCGTCGAGTGCCGGCCAATCAATATCCGCTCGTGTTTCGGTGCAGCTCGCGAATTTAGCAACATTGATACTACCCAGCGTACAGGCCTCATAGGGCAATAACGGCTGTTCACCGCAGGGATTGGTTGTTTCTATCGGGCCGAGCGAAGGATTCGGATTATCCCGGTTGATCCGGTCGATAAAAGCAACGCCGGGCTCGCCCGTTTTGTGTGCACACTTTATGATTATTTTCCAGATGTCACTGACGGTGTAGAACCGGCCCGCCTCTTTCGAAACAGGCTTGCCTTTGTCATCCAGTTTATGAAGGTCATTTATCGTATAGTCGGCAATATCGATTCGGTGAGGCAGCAAATACCTCTGCCCGGTGCGGGGATTTGTTACAATGTGGAGAGTATTGCCGGACTTGAGGACTTTTTTCATCCAGTCATCGGTGATTTTGACGGAAATATTGAAATTAGTAAAGGCCTCCAGGTTCTGCTTGGCGTACAAAAATTTCAGTATGTCCGGGTGCTCGACGCTCATCATGCCCATATTAGCCCCGCGGCGGAAAGCACCCTGCTGAATCGCATTGGTCGTCTCGGAAAAGACTCGCCAGAAACTGATAGGCCCCGAAGTTGTCCCGCCGCTGGAGGCCACCCGGTCCCCGGTCGGCCTTAACCTGTCGAAGGAAAATCCCGTACCGCCACCGGCCTGCTGTATCAGAGCTGTCTGTTTGACCGCCTCGAATATTCCCTCGATGCTGTCCTCGACCGGCAGCACAAAGCAGGCACTAAGCATGCCTCGCCGTCCCGCGTTCATAAGGGCCGGTGAGTTGGGCAGGAACTTCAGCGACGCCATCAAGTCATAGTATTGTTTATGCCACTGTTCGATTTCGCTGCTGTTCGCCCCATACCTGGCCTCGGCGTCGGCTATGAGTGTCGCAACCCTGCTGAAAAGCTCGGCCGGCGTCTCGATGCATTTGCCCTGAACGTCTTTTATAAGATATCTGCTTTGCAGGACACTCAGAGCATTGTCGGTCAATACGGGACTCTTGCCTGGCACCGGGCGTGAATGGAATTCAGCCATAAGAAAGCTCCGATCCTTAAAAATGCCAGCCTGAACCTCTCGCCTTATTCAAAAGCATCACCACGAACGGTCTTACCTTATTCGATAAGGGCGAGATTATTAACTCGACTCAGAATGACGGTCCCGGCGTGCGCTCGTTTTGTCGGTTACTTTGAGCCATCTAAATCGAAAGACATCGCGAATTTTTTCACTGAAACGAATCCCCAAACGCTGCGTACTCGTCTTAAAATCGGCCCGCTTCAAATCATCGACCCCGGGTTTGGGAGGCGATTTACCAAATATCGACAATAAGCCGGCCGCAAGTAAGCCAAGAAATGAATTTATTTTAGTGCAAAAGCGCATACTCGCGACTCGTTTATCACAGTTCGTTCAGGTCAAGATCCACTGTGCACGAACGGCTATCTTTGGACCGCCAGTTTAAGAGAGGCGTAAAGCTCCCGGCCGGTCCTGCTTATCGTTTCAGACGTACCGAACAATTGATGCCTGTCCAGAATCTCCGGCTTCTGATCATAATACCTCTGGACTGCTCCGACACCGCCTTCGGCAGCCCCGCAGGTCCTGTACTGGCCTTCCAGAAACCAGGAACTGAACTCGCCATCGTACTCAGCGGGATAAATCAACGCCACGACAAATGTCTCATCGACGGATTTAGCCAGGTGCACCTTGGCTCGACAGGGCGGCGAGCTTTTGACGGCCAGGCGGACCAGCTCGTTAAAATCCCGCCGGGCCGTTTCAATATCACCCGAATAAAAGAACATCCCGGCCTCAAGCTCAAAAGTCTCGCTCAGCACGCCCTTTATTTCCAGCCTGCCGTCCGGATAGGCCTTGTGTATCTTGTAGACCTTGCCGTCTTTGTACTTTTCGCTCTCTAAAAGCTCCGTGACTTCTTCAGCCGTAAAGCCCACCCCGGCGTGATCCCCGAAATCGAAAATATACAGCCCAACATACTTTTCAGGTTTTTCTAATTCTGGCAGTTTCATGACAATGTATTATAAACGCAGATTCTTATTATTGCACGCTTTTATTTTGAACCGACAAGATGACAAAGACCGATGACTAATTCTTGATTTTAAGCCGGGCGAATTTTCTTTTGCCTACTCGAATGACGGCCCCATCTTTCGGGGTGATTTCGGCGTTCGGATCGGTGAGTTTTTCGCCGTCTATACTTGCCGCCGATTGTTTTATCATTCGCTTGGCCTCGCCGCCGCTCGATACGAGTTTGCAGGCAAGTAAAAGTTTGCTGGCAGCGATCGGTTCGGCGGAGATTTCAATTCCCGGGATTTCATCGGGCAATTGGCCCCGGGCAAAGACTTTCTCGAATTCAGCGGCGGCGGCTTCGGCGGCATCTTCGCCGTAAAACTGACTGACAATCATCTTGCCCAGCAGGACCTTCCTTTCTTTCGGGTGTGTTTTGGCCGGATCAATGAGTTCGGCGATTTTTTCTGCCGGCAGGTCGGTCAGGAGCGTGAAGTAATTCTCCATCATATCATCGGATATGCTCATCACCTTGCCGAACATATTGTTAGGCTCGTCGGTAACGCCGATGTAATTGCCTTTGGATTTGCTCATCTTTTCCCTGCCGTCTAAGCCCACGAGGATCGGCATAGTAATTACAATCTGCGGTTGTTGGCCGTATCCCTTTTGAATATCACGACCGACGAGATTATTGAAGGTCTGGTCGGTGCCGCCAAGTTCGACGTCGCTTTCTATCATAACCGAATCGTAGCCCTGCATCAGCGGATAAAGAAATTCGTGGGTGTAAACATCCACATCAGCCTGCAAACGTTTCTTGAACGTATCACGCTGGAGCATCTGGGCGATCGTTTTCATTGCCGCTATCTGAATCAGCTCCATCAAAGTGAGCTTCTCCAGCCACTCGCCGTTGTGCCTGATCTCGAGTTTTTCTGCCGATGAATCGAGAATTTTGCCGGCCTGCTTGAAATAAGTTTTTGCATTTTCCTCGATCTGCTCGGGCGAGAGCACCGGCCGGGTCGTGTTCTGGCCGGAAGGATCACCGATACGGGCAGTGTAGTCACCGATTATAAGAATCGCCTTATGGCCCATGTCCTGGAACTGGCGCATCTTGCGCAGTACGACCGTATGGCCGAGATGGATATCCGGGCTGGTCGGATCCAGGCCGAGCTTAATTCGTAACTGCCTGCCCGTCTTAGAGGCTTCGGTAAGCTTTTGAGCCAACTCGGCCTCGGTAAAAACTTCAACAGTGCCGCGTTTCAGTAAGTTTATTTGTTCTACAATTGCCTCTGCCATAAACATGATTCCAGTAATAACAAAAGTTTTGCAAAAGTTCAATAATAACATAAAGCTCAATAATCTTTTTCAGGGAGCAGGATTATAACGGACAAACGAAAAATATGCAAGAATCCGTCATTTTGCTTCGGCCAAATTCCTTCGAAACACTTTCACCGACAATAAGTATAAAATACAGGCGGCAACAAATAGAGCAAGACATATCAATTTCATCTGCCCTTGACCGATTCGCCTATGTAGCTTCAGCCACAGCCACATCGATTTGCTCGGCCAGAACATTTTCACGTCGAAGTGATAGGCGCCGTCAATTAAAACATGCAGCCATACACCCAGGACACCGGAGATGACCATTTTCCGTATACTTGTCCGGTAAGGGATGTCTAACAAATTCATCGCTCCCCGGAATAAATGCCGCAGCCGGTACGCTGCAATACCCCAAAGCGCGCCAACCGCCGCACCGATCAGCAGTGTATGACAATATCGGTGTATCGGCCATCCGAGCCCCAAAATTCCTACGACAAGGACCTCGACGTCGACAACAACGTTGGCAAGGATAAACACCGGGATATCAATCCACTTTCTAAAAACCAGCCCAATGAATGCACTGGGCCCAAAATGATACGGCGTAAAAGGCATTGGGATTTTGCTTCAGCGAGTAAATGCTAAGTACCGGTCAGATACAGATCTTCCTGCAGATAATTTTGAACATAATCCTTTATTGCATCTTCGAGTGTTGTTGTCTGTTTACTGTAGCCGGCTTTTCGGAGCTTGGAGATGTCGGCTTGTGTGAAGTACTGATATTGATTGCGGATTGAAGCGGGCATTTCGATATACTCGATGTCCGGTTCCGCTCCCATTGATACGAAAACAGCTAAGACCAAATCGTTCCACGTTCGGGCCTGGCCTGTGCCGATATTGAACAGCCCGCTTAACTGTGGATTGTCCAAAAAGAACAGAGTCATGTCCACCGCATCTTTGACGTACAGAAAATCCCGCATTTGCCCGCCGTCGGCATATTCCGGTTGGTAAGACTTGAACAGGCGGACTTTCCCGGTCGCTTTTATCTGCTCGAATGCCTTGACGATAAAGCTTTTCATATCGGCTTTGTGATACTCATTCGGCCCGAAGACATTAAAGTATTTCAAGCCCACGATCCTGTCGAAAAGCCCGGCTCTACTCGCCCACAGGTCAAACAAATGTTTGGAATAGCCGTACATATTCAAGGGCCTTAAGGCCCCAATTTTCTGCTCATCGTCACAGAAGCCGACCGAACCGTTCCCATAAGTCGCCGCACTCGAAGCATAGATAAAACGAATATCGGCGTCCGTCGCCCATTGAGCCAGCAGTTTGGTGTATTCGTAATTGTTCTTTATCAGGTAGGAGGCGTTTGTTTCGGTCGTATCCGAACAGGCGCCGAGATGAAAGACAGCATCAATGGGGCTGTCAAGTTCGTCTTCAATGATCAGTTCCAGAAAATCGTCCTCCTCGACATAATCCGCGAAGGATAGATTTTGCAGATTCTTCCACTTCCGGTCCTTACCAAGCTGGTCAACGACAAGGATGTCTGTAATTTTTCTTTTATTGAGTCCGGCAATCAGTGCCGAGCCTATAAAGCCGGCTCCGCCAGTAACTATTATCATCTGCTCTCCTTATTATTCTTTCCGAGTTAATAAACTTAATTTGTCATCTCTAATTTGTCAAAAGTTTTCGGTTCTCCGGGCGCATATAAAAAGTCGCCCAAAGCCGGGCGACCGGAAACAACTATAAGAACCAGATATTTTGTCAACAAAGAGCGATATAGCTGGCAATCGCCAGAATCAGGATCCGCCTCTTGTTAAATACAAATGGTAGCCATGTTTCGTAATAAAACTTGCTCATCGTGCATACCCTGAAAAAGTACCATCAATCATAACTTTATTACACTATGATAACCGATACGGGCTTAAGAAGCAAGGGAAATCGCACTTGCCAAAGTGTAAACACTTATTATTAAGGCACTTACATCCCTCAAGACGAGCGTTTTTTTACAGCCTGTCAAACCCGGCAGACACCGGAAAATCCCAATCCGGCCATCGTATCTCCATCTGCCCCTGTTAAAAAAGCATATCTGCGCCGGCTAAATCTACATCGAATCGACTCATGGTCGCATCTAATTGCCTTCAGGATATGCCAGGACCGATAAGAAGGATAACAACAAACATAAAGATGCTCATCGCGGATTCGATAGATTTATTCTGGCGTGAAGACCGAATCCAAGGCCGGCTCCAATACAAACCTGCTCCTTTAGAAATCCGCCGATGAGCAATGGTATCAGGCCACCCATCAAAAATTCTACTGTAAATATTTCTAATGGAGTTTACTTGACCGTTAAGCTGAGGTGGATTATAATTCTACATTTGTGTTCGCGTCGATTAGCATTCGATTAAGAGTTTCGTTGACAAAGTAATTCAGATCGCGGTATAATGTTATCGTGATTATGTAATAAGGAGACTAATATGACTGAATATATGCAATATCTGGCCTTTTGGACACCGGGGCCCGTCGAGCTTATCATTATTCTCGTTATCGCGGTTCTTCTATTCGGTAGACGGCTGCCCGAGATTGCCCGCGGTTTAGGTAAGAGTATGACCGAATTCAAAAAGGGAGTTCACGAAGTAGAAGAAACCAAAGACGAATTGGTCAATGACGTCAGGAAAATCGGTGATGACGTGGTCAAAGAAACTAAAAACGCCGCTGGTCTGGACGAGCCGGAAGATATGATGAGCTAACTCACCCAAGTCCCGAAGCCTCACGGACTTTTTCTGTCTGCAAAATGGGCAAAGATAAAAAGAAGAAGAAAAAGAAACCGCAAGATCCTCTCAATTCCACCATGAGCCTGGGCGATCATCTGGAGGAGCTACGCGCCCGCCTGATTCTTGCGATTACCGGATTGCTCATCGGAACGGGCATTTCTCTGGTTTTCGGCACGCAGATTATCAAATTTATCGAAAGACCGTATACCAAAGTTTATAAGGAACGGGAAGCTAAACTCCAGGAAAAGGATACGCAGAAGACCGTAACGCTCATAGAAGATCTTCTCAACGATATACACCTGAAATTAGCCGCCGACCCGAACACCCAAGACATCGAGCCGAAAACGGAGGAATTCGTGTCTAAGTTTTGTACAGAGGCTTTTTTGGCGTTATTTAACGATCCGAACTACACCGGCATCCGTCCGTTCGGAAGTCAGTTAACTTCTGCACCTCCCCTTCAAATACTAAGCCCGGCCGCCGGTATTATCAGTTATATCAAAATCGCCTTGATGACCGGTCTGATCCTGTCGTCTCCCTGGGTGTTCTATCATATATGGATGTTCGTTGCCGCGGGACTTTATGCCCATGAAAGAAAATACGTCCACACCGCCGTCCCCTTTTCCGCAGCGTTGTTCGTCACCGGCGCCTTATTTTTCATTTTTGTTGTAGCGCCGCTGACGCTCAAGTTCCTTGTGAAGTTCAACGAAGGCGTGCTTGGCGCCAGGTCCAATTTCACCTTTGCCGACTATATTTCATTTGTCACAATGCTCATGCTGGTTTTCGGTATAGCATTCCAGACTCCGATTGCGATCTTCTTTCTAAACAGAACAGGTCTGGTCTCAATCCAGGCATTACGTAAATCAAGGAAGTTTGTTCTGCTCGGTATATTCGTCGTAGCCGCGATGGCTACTCCACCGGACGTGATTTCTCAAGTAACGCTTGGAATACCCCTTTACTTTTTGTTTGAACTGGGTATAGTGCTCTGTTCGGTTATTGAACGCAGAAGGAAATCAAAAGAAACCGCCACCTAATTCCATCTCCGCCGCAGCGGCCATTTCCTATTCTACCTCGCGTTTGACCTGATAATAGTACGTGGCATATCGACCGTCGATCGAAAAGCTGTTGCCGGTGTGTTCAACATACCGTGTTGTAGGCACACCATAAACATCGACGACGTTCACCGATGCCAACGGAGCGCCTTTGAATGTCAGAATTGCCTGTACCGGCTCAAGGAGTAAAGGAGGCCCGCCTGTTTCGATGAGCTTTGTGCCGTCTTCGTTATAAACGGTGCCGAGCTGTTTATCCTGCGCCATGGCGGTAATGAGAATGTGCCCTGATTCGATCAGAGGCCGGTTATCCAGCGGCGTAAACAGCAAGCTGACAAAAAGCGTTTGGCCGATCCGGACGGTCACACCGGGCAGATCAAACGTGCCGCTTCCGGTAAAACCTATAACACCCTGCGTCTTCTCGGAATGGACGGTGACGACTTTACTGCCGTAGTCCCAGGTGAGCTGGCCGGTGCTGCTTCGAACGGTCTGCGCCTGCCGGTCCCAATACGCGGATAATTCGCCGAGATACGAAGATTCCAGGCCGTCCTCGATTTTTAGTGTCACACGACCTATTGCCAGCGCCTCTACGGCTGTATCGCCGTGGGCCAGCAATTCATTTTCATCGTAACCGGCCAGGCCGTGCTCCTGCTGAAGCTTATCGGTGCCGGCGAAAATATCGCCGGTTGAAAGCCGGCGGGCTGAAATAATATCGCCTTCCTCGATGTGGTTGTTATAGATAGCGAAGGCTAAAGCCGGGAACTGACCGATATAGTGCGGAGTACAGGTGACGTATGACCTCATGGCGGGCCAGCCGTTGCCAATAAATGCGCGGGAGGCGGCGAAGTGGTAGGATGCGTCCCACCCCTGGAGCCCCATGCCGTAGAACGCAAATAAAGGAGCAATCTCCGCCTTCCACTGGTTGGGCGGCTTCTGCGTCCATTCGGTCATGATGAAGGGCTTGTCCTCGACCTGCCAGAAACCGCTGGAGAGGATTCCGCGACCGGCTTTGTTCATGTGGGTGTCATTGCTGACCGAGCCGGCGGTAATGTTGTGGCCGCCGGCGCCGCCGCCGAAGTAGTTGTGGCGGTCGATTGCATCCATCGCATCGTCGGTCCATAGGTTTGCAGCAGATGCCGCCGGACCGCCCGCCTTCCACGCGGTGGTAACCGTTACCGCCTTGTAACCCATCTCGCACAGACGCTGCTGCCGGCGCTTGTAGTAATCCCGTTGTAGTTCAGCTAAGAAACGAATAAAGTCGCCCATGCGCTTTTTTTCGCTGTTCTTGCTGAAGCGAGGGCCATCCGCTTCCATCTCCCAGGCACCGTACATTTTCATCTTCGGATTATCGACCGAGTCATCGGGCCTTGTTCCGGCTCCCCAGGCAACCTTCAAACTTCTATCATTGCGGTAGTGATTCTTCACCCAATTCATCCACATGGTGCTGAGGATCGCCGCATGCCGATCGAGCTTACCGTTGCTGTACTCA
>DQCG01000556.1 GCA_003533825.1 Phycisphaerales bacterium | reverse complement strand
CCCTACTGGGCGACCTGGATAAGCAACGCCTGGAACAACCCGAACACATACAATCTCGTCAAGCGATACATGCACCGTCCCGCCGAGCAGTTGTACAACACGGCCGAAGACCCATACGAATTGAAAAATCTCGCGGACGATCCGACGTTTGCCGATACCAAGACCCGCCTAAGTGCCGAACTCGACCGCTGGATGAAAGAGCAAGGCGACCCCGGCGCCCCGCAGGACACTCACGAAGCCATCCAGGCCGCCCGTCGAGGAAAACACATGTACGGAGCGACCGCAAGATAATGACCATACGTAAAAAATTGTTGTTCCTGCTGCTCAGTGTATCTCTAATTCCGCTGGTGGCATATTTCGTTCTCGATATATCTTTCTCGCGGATTGTGAGGGGGCGAATTCAGAAGACTCTTGCCTCGACAGTTCAAGACAGAACCCGCGAGATACTGATTCAAACCATCGACAATTATCAAGAGAAGCTCACAATTTCCGCCCAGGCGGTTCGTTACGGCCTGCTGCACTATGCCGACAAAGCTCAACGTATTTTCGGCCCCGCCAATATCAAGCCGGACTCGCCGGATACATCACGCTATATCATACAACTTTCGCCGGTGGACATGTCAAAAGAAGCTCAGCGATATAAATTCCTCAACCAGCCCGTCGGGAAGAATCACACTATAGATTTTGATTCGCAATTTATGCATTCTGACGCCGACAGGCCTGGCGATTTGCTGCGAAACCACCTGCCGCAACTGACCGGGATATGCAAAGATATCTATTCGCTCAATCCCGGAACAAAGCTCTGGACCTACACCGTTCTGAGCGACGGCACGGTTGCCTTATATCCTTCACCCGGCTTCTGGCCGTTCGAACCCGGATACGATTTACGCCGGGAGTCATGGTACGTCAAAGCAAGAACCAGCAAGCAGCTTACCCCGACGCCGCGTATCGAGCCACTCACCGGCAAGACTGTAATGACGGTGACAGTGCCTTTGTTTGAGAACAACGGCTCTTTTGGCGGCGTTATTGCCATGGATATCGACCTGACCAGCGTGCTTGATAAAATGGAAATCCCCGAGCCGTGGAAAGACGGGGCGTGGAAACTGCTTGCGCGGCTGCCCGAAGAAACGGATTTCGAAGCATCCGACGTGAGTATCATCTGCTGCTCGACTTTCGCGCAGACTCAGGCAAATTCGAACAGGCCCTCCAAATTACTGGATATATGTGACCAAAAACATATCGGGAAAATGATCAAAGATTCCCGCCGGGGAAACGTAGGCCTCATCCGTCAGCCTTATTACGGCGTTGATTCCCTCTGGGCTTACGGCTCCTCCCAGCGGGGAGGCGGCTTTCCAATCCTGGTCGTACCTTACGAGCGGATTATGGAACAGGCCGCCAACACCCGCCAGATGCTCTTCAGGGATAATATCCGTGCAATACAGGTGGCAACTGTTCTGATTTTCTTAGTGATAGTAGCAGCCGTTCTTCTGGCAGTCATGCGGGCACGGAATTTCACCGTACCTATCACCCATCTGGCCGAAGCGGCCGGCAAGCTTGCCCGGGGCGATTTCGATGTCACCGTCGATATATCGACCAACGATGAGCTCCAGCAGCTCGGGGAGGTTTTCAACGAGGTCGGGCCCGGTATGAAGGAACGCCAGAAGATAAAGCAGTCCCTCGAACTGGCCCGCGAGATTCAGCAGCATTTTCTGCCCGCCGAGGACCTTGAATTAGACCACTTTCAGGTTGCCGGGCTATGTAGGTATTGCGATGAGACCGGCGGCGATTACTACGACCTTTTCGATTTGAGGACCACTGCCTCCGACCGGATCGGTCTTGTGCTCGGCGACGTCTCCGGGCACGGCATCCCGGCGGCAATGCTCATGATATCGGCCGGCAGTATCCTGAGAAACAACGCGCCGCGTCACGGCGACAATCTGTCGGCCGCCATTACTGAACTGAACCGCCACCTCGTGAAAAATTCTGAGCCCGGTAAATTCATGACCCTTTTCTACGGCCTGCTTGACGATAAAAACGGGACTCTTTCCTGGGCATCCGCCGGCCACGATCCAGCAATCTGGCATCATGGCGAATCCGGCAAATTCACCGAGATGGAAAACACCGGCATGCCCCTTGGCATCATGGACGATGCGCAATTCGGCCAGGCCGATCCGGTCACGCTGTCGGCCGGCGATATCGTCGTCATAGGCACCGACGGCATCTGGGAAGCACAGAATGGTTCCGGCCAGATATACGGCAAAGAACGTCTTACCGATCTGATTAGCTTGCACAAAGACAATACTGCCCGGGAAATAGCCTCTTCGGTTGTCGAGTCTGTATTGGAATTCTGCTCAGATATTGCCCCGGCAGATGACATAACATTGCTCGTAATTAAGCGAATGGCATAAATAACCACAAAAAATTTGTAACTATCGATTCAAATTTGATAAACCGGTAATGAATTGTAGCGCCTGCCGCTCCTGAGTTTTAACTTTTGATTTTTTAAAATTGGTGTTGCAGCCAGGATATGTATGGTATAATAGTTTTATGGCGAAATATCCGATATTTCTGGAACTGGGCTCTCGGCGTATAGTCGTGATCGGCGGCGGAGCCGTGGCCGTACGAAAGACCCAGGCCCTGTTGAACGCCGGGGCACGGGTGGTCGTGGTCGCCGAACGCATCGACGACATGATGACGGCCCTGTGCCGGGGCACGGACGTCGAGCTCATAAAGTCCAAATATTCCAAGAACTATCTTGCCGGGGCGCTTCTGGCCATAGCGGCAACAAACAACGCCCGGCTCAACAAGCAGATATACAAAGACTGCCAGGAACTGGAGGTCCTTTGCAACGTCGTCGATGTGCCGGAGCTTTGCGACTTTTTCGTGCCCGCCGTGGTCAAGCGAGGAAACCTGCAAATCGCTATCGGCACAGAAGGCCAATGTCCCGCTTACGCCGGACATATAAGAAAAAAGCTGGAAAAGATTTTTACCGACAAGCACGGCCAATTTCTCGCCGAGCTGGAAAAGCTCCGAAAAAAGATTATCGAAAACGTCCCCGATCCCGCCGACCGAAAAACCGTTCTGGGTCAATTGGCCGATGACGAATCGTTCGAATACTTTGCCGAGAACGGATCCGCAAAATGGCACGCCTTCGCCGATGAGCTAATCGGTAATCTGCAATCCGCCCGGCAGTAAAAAGCGTGTTGGGTGTGCGATACACACCCTGCCATCTATTACTCTTCATTTTTCATAAAATCCAACGGTGAGAATTCAGCTAATTCCACAGCCTCGCCGCTTTTTGCCGCCGCCCATGGTTCGAGGTAGATAAGGACGCAAGCAACGCGGATTCCTTCAGGCATTGACGGCCATGAATTCAACACGCCTCCAATAGCGGCCGGAACGGGATCGTCCCCAAGCTGCATTCTCAGACCCGCCCGATAGCGAGGCTCATCATAGCAGCGGAAGGACACCGGAGTGTTCGGAACAATCTCATTCGATAATCGCCGGAGCAGATCTTCGATAGCCCGCAGTTCCAGCGGTTCGGACTTCTTCCAGAGCAGTGACATCGCATCGCTCAGATGCCCGCCCTGCTTGAATTGTGAGAGCATCGCTTCTTTCGTGTCTTTGTTCTGCATGATTTCAAATGAAGTGCGCAGCGAGCCATCCTTATCCCGTATCAGCCATGCACGTATTGGATAGATATAGGATCCCGGAGCGTCGGAATTGAATCCGGGCGGTCTCATTGATGAGAAAGCATCTGACTTGCCGTCGAACATGTGCCGTGTCATCCCAGAGATATCGACTTCGGACATATCGACTTGCCATTGTTGGAATTCGGGCAGCGCCGCCCGAATCGCATTTGCCGCCGCCCCAACCGGATGATTCGGATCCCGCGCTCTTTCTGATGCCGAGTAAATGCGACCGAGCCCATCCCGCAGCTTACGCTCTTTCTCCGGCTCCATAGGTAATTTCTTCAGCTTTTGACCCCAGTGTTTCTGCATTATTTTTCGCAGCAGGTCGTTGGGCATTGGCCGAAGACTCAAGGCCTGACGCATCGCCTGGAAGAATTTTTCCGATTGGATACCTTCTTTCGAAGCATCTTTTAGCTGCCGGAGTACTTGTTCTCGTCTGGAATCCATGGGCTTTACTCCTTCGAGGATATGTTCGGCGGCATCCCGAAGCCGTCGTCGGCCGTCATGCAGACGACGCTTGAGCGTGCCTTCCGGAACGTCCAGGAAGTGCGTTGCTTCTTTGAGGCTGTAACCTTCGAAATAAAACAAAACCACGGCCTCGCGCAAGGTCTCGGAAAGATGCCCCACCGCTTCATGGATCAAAGCAACAAGTTCCTGCCGCTCCAGTTCAGCTCCCGGCGGTGAGGATTTATCATCTGGCCGGTTTTTAATCTCGGTTCCGTTTTCCTTCGACGTTTTCACCTTTTGACGTCTGGCCGTGCGGACCACGATTGTGCGCAGCCAGGGACCGAACCGCTGGGCATCTCTCAAGTCCGGCAGGCTTTCAATCGCAGCATAAAAAGCTTCGGACGCCGCATCCTCGGCCAGTGCAAAATCCCCCGTAACGCCATAAGCAGCCGCCCGGGCCGCCCGCCAATAAAGCCGAAAAAGCTCCGCAATAGCCGCCGGCTCCCCCTGCCCGGCTCGCTGCACCCAATTTTCTTCAGCTTTCTGTTCCATACTATCTATTATGTGCCCCGTAATCGACGAAAGGTTCGCATTATTTATCGATAAGATTGTACAGAATGTAGGGTGCGATGTATCGCACCAATTCTATTATTCATTCTCCCACCGAATGAGCAATAACCACAAAATCAGGAGGTTCGCGCTCAGCCCGGCATTTCATAAGGACGTAAGCTTCCGGCGGTTGAATGTCACAATGGTAAAGAAATACGTCCCGCCCGCACGAAAGCATCGTCTAATAGTCCGGCATGATTCTATTCTATTCATCATTGGTGCGATTCATCGCACCCTACCTGACTATTTCACCGGCGGTACTCCAAGATCCTTACAGATCTTCCTTGCCAGAATATCTACAATTTCATTGTGCCTCGGAACGGCCGATCTCTTGTTTAACGATGGATTATACCACCAGGAATG
>DQCG01000557.1 GCA_003533825.1 Phycisphaerales bacterium | reverse complement strand
GGAATTTGGTGAGGTCGATATGACTATATTTTACATTTTGATGATATTTATCGTCATCGCGAGCCTGATCGCGGTGGAAACCACAGACCTGCTTAGTGCCGTGATATGTATCGGTGCGATGGGCTTCGGCGTCTCCCTTATGTTCTTGTTTTTGCGGGCACCGGACATCGCAATCACCCAGATTGTAGTGGAAGTGCTGGGTCTGATAATCCTGATTCGCGCCACGATCTCACGCGATCTGACTTTTATCAGCGGCGACAAGGAGTTTTTCGGAACGGTTGTCTCGGTTGCGATAATCTTCGTGATTTTCCTGGCCGGCCTGAGAGTTTTCGAGACTCTGCCTGAATTCGGAACCGCTATTTTCACCCAGGCCCCCAATGCCGCCTCCCAGACATACGTCAGCCAGGGCCTGGAGAAAACAGGAGCGGCAAATCTGGTCTCCTCGGTCATTCTGGATTATCGCGCCTACGACACACTCGGCGAGGCGACCGTACTTTTCACCTCGATTATCGGGGCCACAGTTCTGTTGCGAAGAGATGCGAAACAGAAACACGGCAAACTAGAACCTGTTTTGGAGTCCTGAGAGGCTCTCAGAGGGATTAAACGAATGAAAGGAATGACAATCATAGTCAAAACGATCAGCAGTTGGGTCAAGGTGCTGATTATCCTGTTCGGTATCTATATTATTCTTTTCGGCCACCTGACGCCGGGAGGCGGTTTTGCCGGTGGAGTTATTCTGGCTTCCTCCTACGTCCTGCTGATGCTGGCGTTCGGCGGGGAATTCGTAAAGAAGGATCTTCCTCTTAGCCTGGTCTCAAAGCTCGATTGTCTGGGTGCATTCATGTTTATCCTGATCGCCCTTTTGGGACTTGTGTTCGGCGGCGTCTTTTTCGCCAATTTCCTGTTCGAGAAATATGGCCAGCCGTTACATCTTTTAAGTGCCGGCACGATACCTTTTTCTAACATTGCAATTGGTTTGAAAGTCGGCGCTTCTTTGTTTTTAGTAATCTACAGCCTTTCTATATGTTGTAAGGCCGGAGAACTGGATAGCCACTGAAAAAGGAGTCCGAACGATGCTTTATGCGTTGTGCTTTTTATTATTTATGATTGGGCTGTACTGTGCAGTCGTCAAAAAGAATATGGTCAAGATTGTTGTCGGTATTCTGATTATGGAATACGCCGTCAATCTTTTCCTGGTCATGCTCGGATTCCGTACCGGCGGCATAGCTCCGATCATTGACAAGACACAATTTGATGCGGAAACGGGACGGATTGCCGCCAGCTTTATCAACAGCTCGGTCGACCCGCTGCCCCAGGCGCTCGTGCTTACGGCAATCGTAATCAGCCTGGGTTCGCTGGCGCTTATGATTTCATTATGCATCAGGACTTATGAGAAATACGGCACCTTCGACATCACAGAAATTAGGAGGTTAAGAGGATGAGCATTCCCCTGCCTGTTTTTATTGCGATCCCTCTGGCGACGGCATTTTTGCTTCCGATGTTCGGCAAGCGAGGTAAAGACGCCGCAACTATCGTCGCAAACCTGGCGACTATTTCACTGCTGATCCTCGCCATCGGTTGTATCGGCAAGTCCGGCGTCTATGAAATAGGCAAGTGGCCCATCCCTCTTGGAATTAATCTTGTTCTTGATGGCTTGAGCTCCCTTGTGCTTTTAGTCATTAGCGTTGTAGCCGCCGCCGTGATGCTCTTTAGCGCCGGGTATATGGAGCAATACACGGCAAAGGCAAAATACCTGAGCCTGTTTTTGCTTATGGTTGCGGGCATGAACGGCGTCGTTCTTTCGGGAGACATCTTTAACCTGTTTGTCTTTCTTGAGATTGCCTCGCTCGCATCTTACGCGCTTGTCGGCTTCGGCTGCGGACACGAAGAGCTTGAGGCGTCATTCAAGTATACGGTTCTTGGTACCATCGCCTCGATATTCGTCCTTTTTGCGATTGGCATGGTTTACGGTAACACAGGAGCCCTCAACATGGCCTACATCTCAAAGGCCATCCAGAGTTCGGGCCTGAATGCAGGTCTTAGTTTCGCTCTGGCGTTGTTTATTGTCGGCTTCGGACTGAAAGCGGCGTTAGTCCCATTCCATGCATGGCTGCCCGATGCGCACCCATCGGCACCCGCCCCAATTTCCGCAATGCTCTCCGGCGTGCTGATAAAATCGCTCGGCGTCTACGCACTTGCCCGTGTGGTGTTCAACGTGTTCGGCGTTTCGCTCGAAGTCGGATGGCTCTTAATCGTGCTTGGGATTTTGAGCATGGTCGCCGGGGCCTTTCTGGCAATCGGCCAGTGGGACATCAAGCGGCTCATGGCTTATTCGAGCATTAGCCAAATCGGATATGTCGTACTGGGAATCGGCCTGGGCATCATGTTACTTGCCAGAGACGCGAATCCCGCCTGGGCTTCGTTGGCTATCCTGGGCGGTCTGTTCCACCTGGCCAACCATGCCGTTTACAAGTCCCTGTTATTTTTAACCAGCGGCTCAATCGAAATGGCAACCGGCACCAGACAGCTAAAAGAAATGGGAGGACTTGCCCGAAGATTACCTTTCACACGTACGGCCAATGCCGTAGCGTCGGCATCTATTGTCGGCATACCGCCGTTCAGCGGATTCTGGAGCAAGCTGATTTTGGTCATGGCGGCGGTTCAGGCTCACTACTACTGGATCGCGGCAATCATCGTTTTCGTTAGTCTGTGTACTCTTATTATGTATTTGAAGGTTCAAAGATACGTATTCCTCGGCGAGCTTCCGGAAAACCTCCAGGACGTTGAAGAAAATGGAGGCTCGATGCTCGTCGCTATGATATTTTTGACATGTTTGTGTGTCCTGATGGGTTTAATTGTACTGGTGCCCGGCATGAGGAACAGTATTCTGGAGCCGGCTGTCAGGGTCTTGACGGACGGGCTTAAGTACTCTGATATTGTTACAGCAATGTAATAGAAGGATGTGATCGTATGAGACGACTGATTTATTTTGTACTGGCATTTTTGATCTGGATTCTGCTGACCTGGCCATCGGTCGACGGGAAGATTGACGTTCAGGTTGTGGTCGCGGGCTTGATTGCATCGGTAATTGTTTCGGTCTTGTTCCACGAAATACTGCCGAAAGAGCACCATATATTTATTTCGCCGGTGCGGATTTTCTGGTTTCTGGTGTACGTCCCGGTATTCTTTTATTATGTCATCAAGGCGAATCTGGATGTCGTCTATCGCGCGCTGCATCCCAAAATGCCGATCAAGCCCGGGATCGTCAAAATAAAAACGAACCTGAAAACAGCGTCCGGTATCACGGCACTGGCCAATTCCATCACTCTGACGCCGGGCACGTTGACTGTGGATTTAACGGACGACGGCTTTTTGTACGTTCATTGGATAAATGTCAAATCCGACGACATTGAAGAGGCAACACAATTCATCGGCCAAAGGTTTGAGTGGTTTTTGAAAAGGATCTTCGAATAGAAATGCGCCGTTTGGCGCCGTGTTGACCGAAAGGTAACTATGGAAACGTTAGCACTTGTATTTTACATCGGCTTGATGGTCTGTTGTTTCCTATGCCTGTATCGCATAGGTCGGGGCCCAAGCGCTCCTGACAGAACCGTCGCGATTGATATATTAGGCACTGTCATAGTTGGTTTCTGTGCCGTCCTTGGGCTGGTGACGGGAAAGGATTTTTATTTTAACATTGCTCTGGCCTGGGCGCTGCTGAGCTTTATAGGAACGATCGCTCTGGCTAAGTTTTTGGAGGGCAGAAGTTTCGATGACTGATATCATAGGCTACATAATGATGGTGATTGGAGTTATGTTTGATATATTCGGCTGCATCGGGCTTGTTCGTTTTCCCGATGTGTACAACCGTCTGCAGGCGGCAACCAAGTGTGTCACGCTTGGAACGGTTGTCCTGCTGGTCGGCGTCGCCTTAATCTGCGGTTGGGGACCTATGAGCGCCAAAGCTATCATCTGCGCCGGATTCATATTAATAACGTCGCCAACGGCCGCCCATGCCATCGCCAAAGGCGCCTATGCCAGCGGCGTGGAACTGTGGGAAAAGAGCGTCGTTGACAAATACGCAGAGGAAATTGAAAAGTAAAAAGCACAACTAAATCATAAACCAATATCGGTTTCCAATAACCTTAAGGAGCGTGAAATTGCGTTTGCCGAAGTTAAGAGAATTAAAAGAAGCAGTCACGGCGGTTTTTTCGCCTCGTTTTACCACACGGTTTCCCGCCGAGCCTTGTATCGTGCCGGAAAAGTTCAGAGGCAAGCCACAATTTGACCTCGACACCTGCATCGGATGCGGCGCATGTGCCAATGTTTGCCCTTCGGGTATATGCCTGACGGCCACCGACGACCTCGAGGCCGATCCGCCCGTAAGACGGCTCACCCTGAATTACTACACCTGCATTTTTTGCGGAAACTGTGCTGAAAATTGCACCACAGAAACGGGTATCAGCCTTTCACACGAGTGGGACCTGGCGGGCCTGGACCGGGGAGCGATGACAGAGACGCACGAATTCGAGCTCCAGCTATGCGAAAAGTGCGGGGCGGTAATCGGTACTAAGAAGCATCTGGTCTGGCTTTATGAAAAACTCGGCCCGCTGGCCTATACCAATCCTTCCCTATTGATTGCCAAGAGCGGCGAGCTTACCAAAAAGCCGCAGGATGTCCACAAGCAAACTCAAAAGGACGACAGCCCGCAGACAAGCGATTTCATGCAAATCCTGTGCCCCGAGTGCAAGTGCAAGCTGAATATCCGGCTGTAAAGGTGTCATGCAAGCTGACCGACAACTCTTTAAACAGTTCAGTAAACTACGCGGTTCGTCAACGGTTATTGTCGGTATTGGAAACACCCTGAAAGGTGACGATGGCGCCGGGCCGCTTGTTTGTGAGCGGCTAAAACAGGCAAAAGTCTCCGCCGGCCTGATCGATGCCGGCACGGTTCCTGAAAATTACATCCAGACGATCATTAAAAAGGAGCCCCGGACTTTGCTTGTTATTGATGCGATCGACTTTGGCGCCGAGGCCGGAACAATAAGAATATTCGAACCCGAGCAGCTAAGCTCCCACGTCATTTCGACACATACGCTCTCGCCCCGCCTGTTCGTCGATATTATCAGCCGGAGCGTCCAGGTTGATGTCTATTTCGTGGGCATCCAGCCCGCTCAGACTCAATTGGGAGATTCCATATCTGCCGCCGTAAGCATGGCAATAGAGCAGCTTTCCGGCGTACTTGTGGAAATATTCCCACCCGCTTAATGCATACGAGTAGATTTACTTGAGCAGGCGTATAGCCTTGCCGGCATCTTCGTTGGAGTCGAAGCCCACATAAAAGACGGCCCGGTTGCTTATCGAAGCGCCGGAGAAACCTCTAAGGTTGATTCCCGCCCCGCCAAGCTTTTTCGTCAACTCGGCACCGTAGCCGGGCTTATTGCCTGTGGCCACACGGATAGCACGAAGTGATTTTGTCTTCTCGAAGCCGACTTTTCTGGCCGCTCTCGCTTGCCTGGCCCCTTTGATAGGCGTAACGAATACAACGGCGGTTCCGGGCGACGAGGATGACCGGCGGGCTATTATAAATTCAAGATCGACATCTGCCTGGGCAAGAACGTCAAGTTTCTCAGCCATTCCACCGGGCCTGTCCTCAATACTTGCGACCCATACATCTACACGACTGACATCAACTTTCATAATACGTTCTCCATAAACAAGATTAGAATTAGAAGCTTTCAAAGAAAAATATCTCAACCAAGCAGTAATTCTGGCAATAACCACAGCCTTTGTCAACATTTTAAGTTATGAAATTCTAATTCCAACCCAAACATTTTCAGCAAAAGCCTCGCTCTATCGGCCTATTCCGTCTTTTCTCCATCCTCCCAAAGCCGGGAATTGGCTATCTGTAGGGCTACTTTGCGTACGGACTCGTCAAGCGTCTTATCAGCCACGAGTTTATCTATGACGTCGTGGTAAAGGCTGAGCTTGTCGTACAGTTCATCTACAATTTTTCGGGCAGCTTCAGCGATTTTCCGAGGCTCGTAACCGTCGGCAGGTGCAGTGGAATCCCAGAGCATTATGGTTTTACCACGAGTACCGCTCGCAATAGTCTTTCCATCAGGACTAAACGTTACACAATCTACACTGGAATCAGCGGGGAGCGTAAGTAATTCGGCACCTGTTGACGAATCCCATACCCGAGCCTTTCCATCCATGCCCCCCGTCACCAGACGCTTGCCGTCGGGGCTGAAAGCAACAGAAGTCACCACATCGCCATGACCCCTCAGGGTCATCAGCTCCATGCCTGTTACTGCATCCCATATCCTGGCTGTACGACCTCCCGTGTAAGCAGCAGCGATGCTTTTGCCGTCTGGGCTGAACACTACGGATCTACTCGAAGATCCTTCAGGCCCAATGAGGTTCAAAAGCTCGGCGCCACTTGTTACATCCCACACTTTATTTGTTCTACGACCACCTGAAACAATTCGTTCGCCATTCGGGCTAAAGGCAAATGAATATACCCACTGGTCGCTACCCAATG
This sequence comes from Phycisphaerales bacterium, assembly GCA_003533825.1. Taxonomy (GTDB): domain Bacteria; phylum Planctomycetota; class Phycisphaerae; order Sedimentisphaerales; family Anaerobacaceae; genus JAFGPJ01. The sequence goes on along the minus strand of DQCG01000557.1, from coordinate 711 downwards.
TCATATTTTCTTCACCTTTTACAACATCCCACAGCTTTATCATTCCATCTTTATTGAAAGACACAAGGCGCCTGCCGTCGGGACTCAATGCCAAACAATGGACCGACTCTTCTAGCCCACCAAATGTCATAAATTCAGCCCCTGTTTCGACGTCCCAGATCTTTATTGCCCCTTCGGCACCAGGCGAGGCGATTCGCCTTCCGTCCGGACTGAATGCCACCGAACCACTGTAATCACCTTTTACGCCACTTAGAGTCATGACTTCAATGCCACTGGCCGCATCCCATACCTTTACTTTTCCATCTGAACTGCGTGAAACCAGGCGTTTACCGTCAGGACTGAATGCTATTGAAGTAACCCAGTTTCTATGCCCCAGAAACCTGTTGACTTCATGATCGACGGTCAAATCCCAGATTTTGACTGTCCCATCCTCGCTTCCCGAAACAACAAGTTTGCCGTCTGGAGTAAATGCCACGGATGTGACTTGACTTTCATGCCCGCGCAGAATCGTCATTTCCTCGCTCGTCGCAATGTCCCAGATCCTGACCGTACCATCAGTGCCACCGGATACGAGATACTTAGGGCTTGCTGTGTAGAATTTAAGTTTAGTATTTACAATGCGATACATGTGACTTATAGTATGGCAAGTGAAAGGGAATCATAGAAAAACACCCAAAATGCTTGCACATGGAGGTCGCAAATGTATCGCAC
>DQCG01000626.1 GCA_003533825.1 Phycisphaerales bacterium | reverse complement strand
CCTTTGCCCCTGATAACCACATTGTCGTGACGTACCGTCAGCGGGCGATCCAGATAATAGATACCCTCACCCAGCAGTACCGCTCCGCCACCCATTTTGCCTGCGGCCTCGCAGGCTTTCGCAAGAGCTTCGGAATCGTCGGCATCATCGTCCGCCCTGGCGCCGAATTGCTCGATTGTCGTAACGACTTTTACTTCGGGAATCCCCCCCTGGACTCCACATTTTGTCCAGTTGGGATATACAATTCCATCCGGACCAACTACATCGGCAGGAGTCAGTCGGGTCTTTTCGTCCGGTTTGATTTTGTACTGACTTTCCCACGGAGGCGCGTTCGCAGCCCGGGCGGTGGATTTTCCATCGGCCGCGAGGGCAAACGTTACTGAAGGCACAAAAAGAATAACCGAACCTGCCAAAGACGCCAACGGTGCCGTGATTGTGAATCTGCTTAATCGCATCGCCAAATTCTCCACTGATGAGTTTAAAGCCGTTATATTCAGACCTTCCTCATAGCAGAATTGGAATGATAAATCAAGCTTGAAAAAGCAGATCTGGAAAATCTATTTGTAGGGGCAGGCCCGTGTGCCTGCCCAGGGCAACCACATAGGGTTGCCCCTACAACCCTAATCCATAAATCTTTTCAGGATCGCCGCGGTGTGCATAGCAATGAGCATCAGATAGTCCAGATCGCTGAGACTGTAGTGTTCATGGACCATTGCGTTGTCGACATAGAGGACGCCGAAGCAGCCGTTCGGACGCATGATAGACGCCACCATTGCCGAGCGTATTCTTTCCTTGGCCTCCATTTGAGCGGAGACTCTCGGCAGCACACAGAACTGTCCCTTCTCAACAGCCTGCGTTATTTTCTCGCTGAGCTGTAATTCGTTGAGCTGGACGGGCGAGCCGTCTCTTCTTTTGCCTGCGTGACAGATCATCGGGCCGGTGGGCTGCTTTCTCAAAGCGGACCAGACATGATACGCGTTGAACTGCTCCATTATGACATCCAACAAGGTCAGCAACAGCCCATCGAGGTCCTCGGCATCGAATATTGTTTGGCTCGCTTTTGAAAAATCAGTCAACCTTCTTGCAGCGAGTCTCATGGCCGGCGCGTGCTGGGCATCGGGCCTTCTTACAACCGTTTCGTGCTTGGGTGTCGCCAGTGCGGCCTCGAGCTGAAGCGTATCCTCCGCCCCTACCGGGTCCCCGCCGGCTTCTGCGCCGGGGAGATCTGTTTCCAGCATGAACTCGATTACGAAATCGGTGATACGAAGAGAATCGCCGTGTTTGACTTCGGCTTTGTCAACCGGCTTGTCGTTCAGGTACGTTTTATTCGAGGAGCCGAGATCTTCAATTATCCATTTTCCATCATCTGTGCTGTGTACTACGGCATGTTTTCTTGAGACCGCTTTATCAGGCAAAAATACATGGCTGTTAGCCCCTCTGCCGATGGATATGGGCCCCTGCATAAATTGGAATTCCCTGGTATTGCCGTCTCTTTGTTTTAGAACAATGCGCATAGTTTTTCTCCGTCATCTCGTATTGCGTATATCGTATTACGTATNNACTCCTGATCGCTTGTCCAAACATTATACAGAATTTTTCATAATTTGTCAAGTGAATCGTTATAGGACGCTTTCTTTATGGGTTAAAAATGACCATAGTAGGGCCTGACCGCCGAAAAATGGGGCTTAGCACGGCAAGAAAGAAATATCAAATATTTGAAAACAAAAATGAATTTGCAAAAATTGAAGCATAAAATTAAGCAAGAGCACCCGCTTTGCCGGAACCAGATCATCCTTGACGAACTCGTTTATTTTGATTTTTGATGTTTCAGTTTTGGTATACCTTCATGACGGTAATGATCCAGGATGACGGCGGCTACGATGACGCAGCCGGTGATAAGGCGCTTGGTCGATTCCTGCGCCCCGATCTGTGCCAGCCCGGTCCCCAGTACGGCGATAATCAGCACGCCGAAGAAAGAGCTGACGACCGAACCGCGGCCGCACTCTCATCAATCAAACCGATCTCGACAAGAGCTAATTGTCAGACGATGTTTGCTGTAATGATCAAGCCTAAACCTATCACATAGAACACGAACATTAGAGCAAGCAACTTATTCGTATCTGTCGGGGCCGACTTAAATTCCTTCCAGATGAACACCCCCCAGACTGCCGCTATCATCGTAGCGCCCTGACCCAGACCATACGAAATGGCATAGCCGGCAGAATCCCCGGCAAGAATACTAAATGACATTCCAACGCCCCAGATCATCCCTCCGACAATGCCGACAAGATGTAATCGGGGATTGCCCTTCTTGAAATAATCGCCCGCCGGCACCGGTTCGCCAACAAACGGCTTGGCCATCACAATAGTATTGAATACGAAATTGGAGACAAAAAGACCGACCGAGAAAAGCACCAAGGCCGTATAAGGCGTCAATTTGCCGGCCTCTGCTGGCAGACCGAGGTCGGCCAAATCAGCCGGCATCGAATTGGCCACCCACCGGTAGAAGAAGCCCATCAGCACACCGCA
>DQCG01000634.1 GCA_003533825.1 Phycisphaerales bacterium | reverse complement strand
TTCATTTGTAACAGACTAATAGTCGTCAGCGGAGGCATGCAGCTATGTTCTGCGCAAACCAGGAACGAGCCGTGGCATCTTGTCATCTGTGGCGGTATTCTGCAGGACGCTCAGGCGAGTCAGGCCGAAGCACGCGTGATTGGCGGCCTTTCCCGGTTTTTTACAGATAACCTTGGTATCGACCGAGATGCCGTAGATGTTGTTTGTGACGAGCAATCATTGGCCTTTGGTCCGAACACAACTGCGTGTACGCGCAAAAGTCTTGAAAAAACGCTCGCAAAAATAGTATCTAATACCCGGAATATCGAGAAATTCGTATTTTACTATACCGGGCAGGCCAACCGCGCGGTAAGCACGCTGCGGCTGAATGTGCGAGGTGAAGACATCATCCACGACGAGCTTGTACGATGGCTCGGTGCTGTCAAGGCAAAGCAGCGATTGATTGTGTTGGATTGCCCGTGCGCAGGACTGGCCATCGAAGACCTGGCGGATCCCAACACAATCGTCATCTGTTCGGCTCGCGGCGATCAGTACGACAGCCCGAGATTCAGCGAGTACTTCGTACCTGCACTGCTGCAATGGGAATCCGACAAGGATACCGACGGCCGGCTCTCGCTTCTGGAGGCGTTCCAAACCACGTCTCAAGAACTGGATGCGTACTACGAGCAAGAGAAGTGTTACAAATCCGAAAACGCCCTATTGGAAGACGACGGCGACGGTGTGCCCAGTCAACAACCCTGGTTGTTCGCCACGAGCAGGAAAGACGGGGCCCGGGCCGCGCAATTTTACTTCAGGCAAATTTTGGTGGGCGCACCTTCACAAGGACAATAAAATATGGATGACATGAGAAACAGACGATCATTCTTGCGGGGCATCGCGGGAACCATGCTGGGAGCTAGTGTGGCCTCAGCGGGATTGCCGGCAGCTCGTTCAGCAACGCCGGGCCATTCTATTCCACCCGATCTCAATGACTATGATTTCTTCATGGCCCGCGTGAAGTTCGATTCAGACAAAAGAGCTGGTGACGGGTGGAACATTCAGCCTGCTGGTGACAATTATTTGCTTGACGAATTCAGCAAAGCCGTCCGATGTCGGGTGAAACTCATTTCAGGATTGCGCAGGGGCCACCCCACACACGGCAGCGTGAACCATTTCAATGTCGTTGTTGACCTTAACTATGAAGATGGCCTGCATAAATTACCGTTTCTATTCATGACGGCAGGAGGGCACTTCATATTCAATGACGCGCAGAAACAGAATTTCAAGAACTACGTAGAGCAGGGTGGATTCATTTTAATGGACGATTGTGTCGCTCATGGCCCAGGTGACTTTTTCTATCATAGCTCATGCGAACTATTGGAGCATCTGTTCGGCAAGGCGGCTGTTAAAGAGATAAACACAGGGCACGAAATCTTCCACAACGTTTACGATCTGAGTCAGATAGGGATACCGTACGTTCAGGGGACACAGTGGCCGCCGCGAGGGATATTCGTCGAAGATAGACTGGCAGTACTTGTCACTTCTACGGACATACATTGCGGCTGGGCAGACCGAACGCAGACATGGTTCGGCCCCAACGTAACCAGACGGTTTGGTGGCAGAGGTATCCATGGCTACAATGAGGCCATAAAGATGGGCATCAACCTGATTATGTATGTGCTATCTCACTGACCTTGTCAGTGAAGTGTAAGAATTTATGTTTTGATATCAGAATTTCAGGGCCGCAACGCCACGAGAGAAACGAAGATGAATGACATGAGAACCAGACGAAAATTTCTGCGAGATGTGGCGGGAACCGTGCTGGGGACCGGGGCGGCATCAACGGCGTTGCCGGCAGGTCGTTCAGCAACGCCGGGCCATTCTATTCCACATGATCTCCATGATTACGATTTCTTCATAGCCCGAGTGAAGTTCGATTCAGTCGCTGATGAAAACCCATGGAATATGCGATCCGATGGTGAAAAGTACTTGCTTGAAGAATTTTCCAAGGTCGTCCGATGCAAGGTGAAAATCCCCGGCCGCGGCGGCGTGAACGCTTTCAATGCCGTTGTCGACTTAAACTATGCCGACGATCTGCACAAGCTTCCATTTCTCTTCATGACGGCATCAGGGCATTTCTCCTTCAATGACACGCAAAAGCAGAATTTCAAAAGCTACGTGGAGCAGGGTGGATTCATTTTTATGGATGATTGTGTTTCTCATCGCTTGCCCGGTGACTTTTTCTACCGCAGCTCGTGTCAACTACTGGAGCATTTGTTCGGTAAGGCGGCTGTTAAAGAGATAAACACAGGGCACGAGATTTTTCACAACGTTTACGATTTTAGCCGGGTGGGGATACCGTACATGCAGGGGATGAAATGGCCACATCGAGGGATATTCGTCGAAGACCGGTTGGCAGTAATCCTTACTTCTACAGACTTACATTGCGGCTGGGTAGACCGATCTCATAGCTGGTTCGGTGGTCCTGGCATAAGACGAAGGTTTGGATCGGGCACACATTGCTACTACGAGGCCATCAAGATGGGTATCAACCTGATCATGTATGTGCTATCTCATTAACTGGATTTATAGGCTCAACTGTTGTCCATAACTCTATTAATCTGTGGGAGTACTCCTCTGCGGACCATCGGCAACGATTTGGACATGTCGATACCGGCTAAAAAATCAAGGTTTGGATAAAAAACCGACTGTTGAGGCCATGATGCGCTGTCGCAGATATTCTCTTTGATCGCTCGTCTGCTGCTCCTGGCAAAGGTCTTTGTAGTTTGCACAACAGAAATGACAGCCAATTGTGGCCAGGTGGAAATCGACAAAATCAAACCACTCTGGCGACAGGTCCTCTAATAAGAATGCACCCAGAGTACTGCGTTTTATACAGCTCAGGCGTTGTTCTTTCCAGATTTCGGTCAGGAAGTCTTCAGAACATGAGATCGAGATATCTTTAGCGGCGCAACGCCCGGCAAACTCCTTATGGATGCGCTTGAGAGAGCGGTGCCTGAAGATTCTGACATTGCCGGTCTCTACGCTGAGTTGACTGGCTACGTCGGCGTTCGATAGCATCCATCGACGACAATGAGGAGAAAATCCGTTTCGCATGGGGAGTCAAATCGCTGCCCTGGTTGATACTAATCGACGATGAACACATCGTCCGGGCGGAAGGATTTTTAGTAGGCGAGCTGTACGAGAAAATTGAAGGTACTCAAAAAGCGGAACGATAAACGAAGAATACAAATGATTATGCTTGCTAAGCTACCTTGAGTAAATTTTTAGATAATGGATCACGGAAGCGAAGAGTTAAATCACTTTGCGAATCGCTGTTGATTTCGTCGAAAACCTCGGTGACCGCTTGACGTAAATATAAGATGATAGCGCCCTGATCCCAATCTGAGTTTTGCGCTACCGTCCCGTTGGGATACTTCTTCCACGCCTTCCGAGTCGGCTGCGGGACGACCGTTTTCGGTGATTGCGCCCACCGTCGGCAGAA
>DQCG01000575.1 GCA_003533825.1 Phycisphaerales bacterium | reverse complement strand
TTTTTTTAGAGAGACTCTTTTATAAGTAACTTGTTTGGGCAGATAAAACCCATGAGCCCATCCTGGCTAAGAAGGTTTAGAGATTTTTCTATGAAAACAACATAGATGTCATAATTTCCCTTTGCGGCCGCTTTATAGTTATCTTTATAAAATTCGCATTCTTCTGGCTCCCATTTTTTCAGCTCTTGAACTCTGATGTATGGTGGATTGCCGATGATGCAATCGAAACCTTGTTTTTCCTCAAAGATACGTCCAAAACCGCGAGTTTGGCTTGTCCAGTCGAATGCGTTTATGCGGAACCGAATGTCTTCATCACCTCCGAAAAGGTCTTTGAATTTGTTCTCCCAATACCTGTCGAAATCAGTTTGAGATATAAGGCTGTTTCCACAACGAACGTTATTATCCAACGACGGCAGAAGCCTTGCCTCCAACATGTCGCGCTGCCAGTGTTCAGGGAGCCTGCCCTCCAGCATTTTGAGATAGAGACTCATGATCGTCACTTCGACCGCCTGCCCATCTATATCCACACCATAGATGCACGATTGGAGGATCTGACCCCGGAATTCAGGCATAAGATGCCAGTTGCCTTCGGCATCCTGAAAACCGAGTTTCTTTTTGACTTTCTTTCACTTGGCTTTTGCCTCGACAATGGCGAATTTAGGATCTTCATCGAAGCACTTGATGCAATGTCTATAAAGATATTCCAGTGCTGCTATAAGAAATGAACCAGAACCACAAGCCGGGTCAAGAATCTTAACATCCAATATTTCAGCCGGTTGTTTTCCCTCTATCTTCGGCCCAACGACTCGACGTACGATGGTATCCACAACAAATCTCGGCGTGTAGTACACTCCACCTGCGTGACGTACTTCAGGTTTCGGTTCGGCGTCGACAAACCCTATTCTCGTCACAGTTATGGCACTTCCAAGGAACCTCTCGTATATAATACCGAGTATGTCATCTCCTATAACGTTAAACCGATACGGTCCATCAGGCAGATACAAAGACCGGGTGAAGTCTACGAGCGAGTCCGGCGGAATAGTCAAATCTTCAGAAAAATGGGCCTTAAATAGATATCCGTTATATCTCTCGTCAAATCTTCGGAACAAGCGCACAATGTCCGGATACAGTTCCCTCCGATTGTCACGTGCTGCATTGACAGCATCCCGCAATTCCCCATAGGATGTAATACTCCTGTCTTCGCATACACGGATAAAAACCAACCGGTCAACAATCCTCTGAGCAGCTTCCGCCAGCCTGGCCGCCCCATGCTTAGTATTCGCTTCTGTAAATGCCTTCTTGTTCTCTTGGTACAGATCTCTGGTTATTCTCAGACGGAAGTCCTCAAGGTGAGCGAGAAAGGCCTTGTCCACCGGTTCGCTTCCTCTTAGGTCAATCAACATCCTGTCTATTCCTCGGATGCGCCTTCCCGCTCTTACATGCTTAATCTTTGCAAGCAGCTTCTCCAACGATCCGTCAGCGACCGCCTCGCGTCCGAAGGTCTGTTCAATCACGTCCCATTGCTGTTCGTAGTCCTCGAACTTGAGGTCAAAGTCAGCTATTACTTCACTTTCAGGTGCTTGGTAATGTGGTTTAACGGTTGTGTCGAATAGTCTGAACCGTTCAAAGTTGGTGAGTATGGCAAACGGTATCTGCGCATTCCAAGCATAGGTCTTCGCCTGGAAGATTGCATCCTTATCTTTGTCGATATCTACGGTACATTTTTTTGCCTCGACGATGAAACGAGGAAAGCCATCGATTCGGAAGAGATAGTCTGGGCATCGTTGCCTAATGTGCAATCCTTCTATTGTTCCAACATTAGCCTCAACAACTACATCCTTCTCAGCAAGACTTCTATGCCTACGATTATGTACGTCCCATCCCAGGAGTATCCAGAAACGGTCAATATATTCCTGCCTGATTACCGCCTCCGCAGTATTTTCGTCCTTGAAGGCTCTATGATTCTCACGGAAGCCTTGCACGAGTTCTCTGATATTCCCCATGTCCTGTATGCGTGCTTTCTCCAACACGTTCAAGTCTCAGATCCCGCGGCGAAGTTATCAACGCCATATATTATACTATCGACAAACATAGGGAATCAACTTGATTTCCAGTACAGGGAATCGAATTCCGGAATAATATAGGGATCACACCTTTGAGATTGATGATTTGTAATTGTCGATACCTATACGTATACCTGAGGCACAAGTGGCATAAATACCCAAGGCACAAGTTTACTATACCCGTCTTCACGAGTACAAGCCAAGCTGATTTACGATACCCGCCTTCGCGGGCACATGTTTACTATTGTCCCCGCCTGCGCGGGGATTACAATATTATTTTTTCCTTCGTGGTTCTCAGTGCTCTTCGTGGTTAATAAAAAACCGTGTGAATCTGGTTATTTTGCCTGCAATATTCAGCTCAAGGTTGCACAAAATGCCATCAGCGAGTATCATCCGATATAAATCAATTTTAAAAAGTTTACAGTAAAGGACTATTCAAATGCTAAATCCAAAACGATTTTCTTCAGCCGTTCTGGCAGTATTAATGACATCAGGACTATGCGGCGTGGCAATAGGCGGAGTGCAAAAAGTCGAACTGCAGCGCGATTACAACGTCAAACCAGTACCTTTCAGCATGGTCACCGTCCGGGACGATTTCTGGACACCGAGGCTTGAAACGAGCCGTAATGTTACTATTCCCTACTGCTTCGAAAAGTGCGAGGAAACCGGGAGAATACGAAACTTCGAGAAAGCCGCCGGACTGATCGAAGGCAAGCATGAAGGAATCTACTTTAACGACTCCGACGTTTACAAGGTCATGGAAGGTGCGGCCTATTCGCTGCAGGTCCATCCCGAGACCATGATGCGGCTGTATCTTGAAAAGCTGATAAAGGTCATGGACGGGGCACAGTGGGAGGATGGATACCTGTTTACATTCTACTCATTGCCGGAAAGGCAGCCTGAGAAACTCTGGACAAATATCCAATCGATTCACGAGCAATACTGCGTGGGGCATATGTACGAAGCGGCAGTGGCCCACTATCAAGTGACCGGCGAGAAGTTGTTTCTGGATGTCGCCACAGAGAACGCTGATTTGATGTGTGATGTCTTCAATGCCGAAGAGCGGACCGACCCGCCGGGACATCAGGAAATCGAGATCGGGCTTTGCAAGCTGTACCGTGCTACCGGCGAAGAGAAGTATCTGAACCAGGCGAAGTTCTTCCTTGACCAGCGCGGCCGTAAGGGTAACCGCGGGGCAAACGGCGACGGCGGGCTTTACGGCTCATATTCCCAGGATCACAAACCTGTCACCGAACAGACCAGGGCACTCGGCCATTCGGTGCGGGCTGCATACCTTTATACGGGAATGGCCGACGTCGCGGCACTAACGGGCAATATGGAATATATCAAGGCGATTGACACTATATGGAAGGACATCGTCGATACCAAGCTCTACATAA
>DQCG01000658.1:10815-16106 GCA_003533825.1 Phycisphaerales bacterium | reverse complement strand
ACCGGATTCACAGCCATGCCGACAAGGCGCTGGCGATTCTCGGCGGCTTCAACCATGGCGGCGATAAAGAGCTGCGATTGACGCTGGGGGATATCCGGGCGATGGCTTATATGGGCAAATACTACGCGCATAAGATACGCGGCGCTACGGAACTCGCACTGTTTCGTGAAACCCGGAAGAAGGAGCATCAAAATGCTGCTATAGAAGAGTTGACAAGTGCGGCGCGGTTCTGGCGCCTGTACACATCCACTGCCCTTGGCCAATACAAGAATCCGTTGTGGACGAATCGCGTCGGTTACTGCGACTGGCAAGCTCTCTCTAAAGAGGTGCTGAACGATATAAAGATAGCAGGGGGTTCCGTTTCAGACTTTTAAAGCAGGGGGGCGTTATAATCAACGCCGGCGTTCACGTACTGTGCGGGCCCGGTCCACGAGCGATTTGTAGACTTTCTGCTGGACTTGCTTATCGAGTGTCAATTCGGGGTGCCATTGTATGCCGACAATCCAGCCTTTTTGGCCGGCCGAGTCCGCCTCGATAGCCTCGATGACATCACCCGGTCCGGTTGCTGCGATTGTTACTTCCGGAGCGGGCTCGCCGACCGAATTACCATGCAGGCTGACAACTTTCGCCAGGTGGGTGACGCCCAGCGTCTCGGCGAGCTTACTGTCGGGATTGATATCGACGGGGTGCCCCTTCATGACTAAATGCAGGCTCTTGACTTTTTGTTCTTTGCGCAGGTTTCGAACCGTTCCGCCCAGGGCGACGTTCAATATCTGGCAGCCGCGGCAGATGCCGAGTATGGGCAAGCCGCGCTGGCGTGCAGCGTGAATCAGAGCGATTTCGAAGTCGTCACGAAGCCGATGGACCAGCATTGTTGTGTTGGGATCGCCGCCGTAAAGGTTAGGGTCCACGTCACCCCCGCCGGTTAGGAGCACACCATCGATCTTTTCTTTTTCCAGCAGAGTTTCTATGCCTTCCGGGCTGACGGGGACACCGGCCGCATCGGGGCGCAGCGTTATGAGGCGACCGCCGGCAGCCGTCATTACTCGCTGGTAAGTCGCATCTGTTATACCTATTCGGCCAAGAATCGAATTGTCCAGCGAGAATGCAATACGCGGGGCGTCCGGCGGCAAACACGTGTTTATCCATGCCGGATAGATTAGCCGGAATAATATGTAAATACCGATCAGGACGGCCAGCATTATGCCAATCCTGCCAAGCCAGCGCCGTATGCGTTTAGCCGGCGGGATTGTTTTACCGGAATTCCCGGTTTTCTTGTTACTGCTCGTCATCGCCGGGGCCGCCTTCACCTGTTATAAGTTCGAGATTTACCTTTCCATGCCGTAGGAAGACAGCTAAAGGATAAAGGACTCCCAGCGCGGCAAAGGGATCATCGCGCGATAGGACATCGTAAATGTTGTCTTTATGCTCGTCGAGAAGCTGTTTGGCTTTGTTAAACCGGGCCTTGGCGTCAAAGTAATCTCTGACGCCTCGAAAGAGCTTCCTGATGCCTTGTCGCTTCGAGCCCGTGCGGAATTCTTCTTTTGCCTGCTCCCACGAAGCGGTCAGGGCCGCCATGCCGCGTTCGTTCTCGGCGATTTCCTGCAGGGTAGCCAGAAAGGCAAGGATTGGCGTTTCTGTCCGAACATCGGTGCGGATTTCTTTCACTGGATCAATGTGACCTTGAACCGCGAGCTGGAAGAGCAGCCAGGGGTAATCCCAGCCGGATTCGACAGATTGTATCAGGCCGCCGAAGAAGCGGGGATTAACCTCTATTAGTTGCGGCTGCGTTTCCGGCGTGCCTTCCCATCTGAAATCCAGCTCCGCCACACCATGCCAGCCGATGGAACCAAGCAGCTCGGCGGCGACTTTTTCCATTTCCGGCGCCTCGACAGTCTCGCGCATAACGGTTGCCCCTCGCTCTGCAGGGAACGCGCGCAGCCCGCGATACGTCATGGACGCTGCCATCTTGCCGTGGTCGAATAGTGTTGTCACGCAGTAGTCGTTTCCGCCAACTCCCTGCTGAATTACAGGATAATCTTTTTCCCTGAGTTTGAAGTGCTCTACGAATTCTTTGTATGTGGCTTTGAGCTCATCGAGTGTATTGACCTTTCGGATTCCGACGCCGGAGGCCGCTTCGCGCAGTTTTACAAAGGCCGGTAGCTTTACCTCAGAAGCAATCGACTCGAAATGCGCCATATCCTCCGGAATCCAGGTTTTCGGGATAGGCAGGCCCTGCTGCATCGCGTAAGCGGCGAGAGTTCCTTTATTGTGTACTTTTCTGATATGTTCGATCTGCGGCACAGGAACGCGGATATGTGGCTCGAAACGTTCCCGGTGACGGGCGATAAGGTAAGTCTCCTTGTGAATAGGCATAAGGACGTACGGTGTAGCCGGGTCTTCCGGTTTGTGTTCGAGGACCACTTTCTCCAGGGCGTCGAGGAACGCCTCCGGCTCTTTCGTCGGATTCGGGTAGCGAAATTCCGCGAAGCTGTATCGCGAGAATGAGGCCGCCGTCATGGCGTATTCATCACCGGTAATAACTTCCACGCCACGCCGTCCCAGGCTGCGGGTTGCGACTAAAGTCTGCCAGCCGCGGGAGAAGGTGATAATAGCCCGGCCGGCAGCGCCTGCTTTCTCAATTTTTTCACTCATTTCTAAAGCCTCCTTTATTTGTGTATATTCGGGCTATTTCTCTGTGATTGCCTGGCCGACTTTTTCAAGGAAAGTGCTGTATATTGCGTCGGTGATTGCGAAGTCTCGTTGATCGAGGCCGAGCCGCACAATAACCATGTTCCACTTCGGGATAACGAACATGTCGTTATTGTTATAACCGCTCGCTGCGTATGTGCCGGATGGGGCGCCCGGCCATTTTCGCTTGCCGTTGGGTTTGATTCCGTTGATCCACCAGTTGTACCCATACATACCCCGGCCATCAGCACCGCTTAGAGATTCCAAGGGCATCGATGCTGGCACGTGTGCCTTTGTTGCCGTATCGACCCATGATGCGCTGATTAACCGTCTGTTTTTCCATTTTCCTCTATTCAGAAAGAGATGCCCTAATCGGGCCAGCTCACGTGCGGAAACTTGGATGTGCTTGTTGCTGTTTCCTGAGCCGCCGTTCACCACGATTCGGTCGATCTTTCCGAAATCACCCCAGTCCCATTTTGCCCTGTCCATGCCGATTGGGTCGGCAATTCTTTTTTTGAACAGATCCTCTATCGGCTCTTCGGCGATATGGGTCAGTACATTGGCGAACTGGTTCATGGCCGAATCCCAGTAGGCATATTTCGATCCGGGTGGTTCGAATAACGGTTTTGGAGCCGGTTTGAAGGGAGTGCGGCTCGGTCCGTGTTTGTAGCTTCCGCGGGTCTCATCGCCGACGGCGTAATATCCTGATGTCATTGTTGTGAAATGCCGCAGCGTGACGTCCGGGTAGACTTCCGCCATGGACGGTACGTAATCCTTTGCAAGTGTGTCGAGATTTGCCTTGTTATCGTCGATTAGTAGACCAAGCGCGGTACTCGTAAACGATTTCGTCAGTGACCATACCCCGTGCATCTTGTCGATATCTGAGCCTTTCCAAATCATACGGCCATTGCGGATAATTACGAGTTCCTTTACACCGTCGGAGCCGGAGTTATCTTTCAGATACGATACAGCGGCCTTAAGCTTTGCTGAATCTACGCCCTGAGCTTCGGGTTTGACTTCTTGCCAGCTCTGGCCGGGAAAAACCATTGTTGACGAAGCAGCGGCAGCCTGCCTGTTAAGGGATACTGTCATGAGGGGAAAACTGTAAGTCGCCAGGATGAATATTTTATGTAGCCTTGTTTGTTCCATATGCCTTTATCTCCACTGAAAGTCCCTAAGCGTTTTGCTTAAACACTTTGCCGTATCGCTCCCGGTATGGTCAGGTCCCATCCTTTTCGGTACTCTCGCCGGATGAGCTTGTCGGCCTCGGGGGCATTTGTCGCCCTCAATGCTTTCGAATCCCACTCGATTTTCTTGCCGAGACGCACCGCCAGGTTGCCCAGCAGCACCATTTCGGAGAGCGGGCCGGCGTAATCGAAACTGGACAGAGCCTTAGGTCCGCCTTTACAGGCCTCGATCCACTCGGTGTCTTCATTGGGGACGCGGCGGATGGTCTTCGGGACGTCGGCGAATTGCCCGGCCCGGCGGCCTGGACTAACAATCCAGTCTGTTGAGCTACGTTTAAATAGCATCATTCCATCATCGCCGACGAGAATCATATCCCAGCGTTGCGGATTGTTTATTTCGATCTGCTTTTTCCTTTTCCTGGCTCTGCTGGTATTGGATACCTGCTTGTCTGCACCTGACTTTCTCGCTTCTTCGGTCGCCCGTTTGAGCAGGTCGTACGGTGCGTTCTGCTTGCCGTTTTTATTGCCGTCGTACCAGGTGTACTTGACCGCAGGACCTTCGACCGCGGCCTTTGGGCCGACGGCACTGCCGAGTCTGCCGCCGCCCATCGAAGCGCGTGCGGCAAACTGATACGTAATAGTCGACCAGTCGGGACCGGTTTCTTTGGTCTGCCCGCCGGATTCTGCTTCGACGCTACGGGGAGAGCCAAGGTCGAGTGCCCAGTACGGCATATCCATGATGTGGCAGGCCATATCCCCGAGCGCACCGGTCCCGAAGTCCCACCAGCCTCGCCATTTGAACGGCACGTAACAGGCGTTGTAATCTCGAATTGCCGCCGGGCCGAGCCAAAGATCCCAATCGAGGTCGGCCGGTTTGGGCTCGCCGGCGAGGCGCTGTCGTTCGTCGAGCGCTTTTTGCCCCTGCGGCCAGATCGGGCGATTGGTCCAGGCATGTACCTCGCGCACCGGGCCGATGATGCCGGCTCGCACCAGCTCTACGGCACGGCGGATCGGTTCTCCGGCATGAGCCTGGTTGCCCATCTGTGTCTGTACTTTGTAATACTCGGCGGCCCTTGCCATCAGACGTGCTTCATAGATGGAATGTGTCAGGGGTTTCTGACAATAAATATGTTTGCCCAGAGACATTGCCATCAGGGACGCAATTGCGTGCGTATGATCCGGTGTGCTTACTGTGACGGCGTCGATGCCTTTTTCTTTTTCGAGCATAACGCGAAAGTCCTTGTAGCGTTTCGCATCGGGGAAACTCTTAAATGTCTTGCCTGCCCGGGCTTCATCTACGTCGCAGAGTGCTGCGAACCTGCCGCCCGCCTGGGTTAAATCCCTGACCTCACCGGCCCCCTTGCCGCCTACGCCGATACCTGCCAGATAGAAGCGTTCATTGGCACCCCAGAC
>DQCG01000658.1:0-10764 GCA_003533825.1 Phycisphaerales bacterium | reverse complement strand
TGATTCTTCGATTATGCATCTTTAAACCTTTCTATTGATTTGATAATATTGATAGCATTAGAAAAGCATATCATGTATTCTTACGATTTGAAAGATTTTTGCTAATGAAGGAGAAGTTATGAAACAACAAATCGAACATCGCACATCAGGATCTGCACGAACTGTTTCGAATAAACCTTGCCGGCGGCAATTCCTGAAACAGAGTGGAAGGCTGCTGGCCGGTTCGGTTGCTGCCGGCGTTGCCCTCCGTGAGGAGTCCATAGGACTGCCTCGGATTTATGCTGCTCAGGACCATACGATTCGGCTGGCCCTGGTTGGCTGCGGGGGCCGCGGCACAGGTGCTGTCGCCGATGCCTTATCGGCTAAGGGCGGTCCGGTGAAGCTATATGCCATGGCCGACCTTTTCGAACCGCGGCTTCGGAGCAGCCTGAGCAATTTGAAAAAGGATTTTGCCGACAAGCTGGATGTGCCGCCGGAACGCCGATTTGTCGGCTTCGACGGCTACAAGAAGGCAATCGACTGTTTGTCGCCGGGGGATGTGGTGCTGCTGACTACCCATGCGGCTTTTCGTCCGATGCATTTCGAGTACGCTGTTAGGAAAGGTGTAAACGTCTTTGCGGAGAAGTCGTTCGCGACGGATGCACCGGCCGTCCGCCGATGGTTAAAGGCTGCTGAGGCTTCCGAGCGGAAGAATCTGAAGGTCGGCGTCGGTTTCATGTGGCGGCATTCGGCGGCCCGGCAGGAAACGATCCGTCGGATTCACGATGGGGCGATTGGGGATGTACACACGTTGCGCATATATCGCGTGCACGGCCCGGTTCATTGTCCGCCGCTACTGAAAAATGTCAATGAGCTGGCCTTCCAGCTCCAGCATCCCAACAGTTTCACCTGGGTCTCGTCGGGCTTTTTCATCGACTGGCACTGTCATAACATCGACGTGGCATGCTGGGCCAAAGGTGCCTGGCCGGTCTCCGCCCATGGATTCGGCGGCCGGTGCTACGAGCAGGCAGGCAACCAGTTCGACCACTACACTGTGGAATATACCTTTGCCGACGGCACAAAACTGCTGGCGTTCACGCGGGGCATGAACAACTGCTGGAGTACCTACTCCGACTATGCGCATGGCTCCAAAGGTTCGGCTGTGCTTATGGCGACTCTCGGCGAGCCAAAACCGAAAATATACAAGAGCCACAACATGATCCCGGAAAACCTCATCTGGGAATTTGGCCGGTCCGACCCGAATCCATATCGCGTCGAATGGCAGTTGCTTCTGGATGCGATCCGTCAGGATAAACCGCACAACGAGGCCCGGCGGGCGGGCGAGGCGGAAGTGGCCGCTCTGATGGGACGCATGGCAACTCATACCGGCCAGTATCTGACCTGGGATCAGGTGTTGAACTCCGACTACCAGTTTGTAAAGAATGTCGACGGTATGACTTTTGAGACCTCCGCTCCAATCCACGCCGGTCCCGGCGGTATTTACTCCGCACCACAACCGGGGATTACGAAGGAGGTCTGAGACGAGGCATCCATGGGCGTTTGCGATTCTTAGATTCGGCGATGGTCTTGAGTGTAAGTTGGACATCCTGCTTTATCTGAAAATCGAACATGCCCAGGCAAACGAAATCGGCGCCACCGGCAAAGGCGAATTTTAGTCCTTCCTCTGGAGGTATCGCTCCGGCGGCCAAAACCTTGAAGGCTATCCAGGGCACCTTCACATCCTGCATAAACTCAATAGTTTGCTCGAAATCGTAACAGAACATATTATCGTGGTATTCGGCATGATCTGGGGACTCCTTCTCGTACATTTCCATGAAGCGCCTGCCGGATTTCGGATGAGCGGACCAGTACCGGTCATGGTGAAGGGTTTTCATATAGAAGTCGGGCTTGAGTCCTTCTTTTTCACAAAACACGATAGGCTCCAGCCGGTGCACACAGATGCCTACGGGAATATCGTATTTCTTCATGATCTCGAAGGCCCTGATGATATTGTCCTGTTTCTTCTGGTAGTACCAGATGTCACTGGCCCCGCCCCACAGGTATGCTCCCGAAGCTCCCAGCTCCAGATGCTCGACGAGCAGTTTCTCGTACTTGTCGATGTCGGTAGTGATCACATCGGCGAGCCATTTCATCCTGCCGCCCCAATCTTTCCAGTAATTTGACAATCTGAAATGTTTGAAATTATGATTCTTCAGAACGATACTGTTGATGCCGTATTCCTCGCACATTTTGAGTGTCATGAAGATTCGCTCTTCGCTGTTGTAATGAGTTGCCAGAGCGCTTACATAATCCAAATCCCTGGCGTGCATGTTCATGCTGATTAAATTGCTGCCGCAAATAAGCCGGCCGAGGGTTAGATTGCCGATTTTTCCGGCGGGCATTTTCTTTTGTTTGGCCACCGTTTCCGGATTGTCCAGGTCCAGGGCCTTGAGTCTGGCATAATCCAGCTTGTCCGATTTAGTGATAAAAGTCGGACCGGTTACGGCGTCAATTTTGTCCTGCGATTTTGCCATCGAAGATGAGGCCATGCCGAAAAAAGGCAGGGTGCCCAGACTTCCAAGAATTTCTCTGCGGTTTGTATGTTTCATTGGATAACTCCGGAATAAATCTTATCAAATACACCATGGCGAGCGCATTGCGCGGAAGAGCAGCCTGCTGGCCGCTTCATTGCCCTGGAATTGTTCTTTAATTGGGTCCCACTTCAGCGACCGCTGCAGCTTGTGTGCGATAATCGTGAGATGCCCCAGCGATGCCGAACGATGGCCGAGTTCCGCATCACAGCTTGGCCGGCGCCGCGTCCGAATGCAGTCGAACCAGTTTGCGTGATGGTTGTTATCGCCGGGATTCACCTGCCGCGTTTTCAGCTTCATTTCTTCGAATAGCGTCTCAGGGCCGCCTTCGATGGGGCCGCCCGTTGTCATCGACGTGACCCAGCCGCGCTGCCCGACGAAAACGCCGCCGAAGTTACCTGCTAATCGCGCCGTCTTGGGAACCGCTTTATAGACATCCTTCACCATCCCCCAGTGATCGACAAGATGCAGGAGCGTCCCGTTGGCGTACCTGCAGGTCAGCGTGGGGAATTCTCCGCTGCTGGGATGAATGAACTCTACGGGTCCGCTTTCCTCCATGCCCAGCGCGTATTGAATAACGTCCGCACTGTGCGAGTGGTGCCACGTTACGGAGGCCGCCCCGAAATCCTCGCAGAAGGCCCATGGTACAACGCCGGGCGAAGGATTCAGGTGATAGCCCGGATTGTAGGGATGCCAAAGGGATGGTCCGACCCAGAGGTCCCAGTCTAATCCTTCGGGTACAGGCTCGGCTGGGAGGATTATATCCAGGGGCGTGTAGGACTTACCGGTATGCTCGACGTCCATCAGATGCCGGTAGGGTTTGAAGCGGGCCGCACCGAAGAAACCGCCCAGCCTGGTCCATAGTGTGAAAACGTGTTTGACCTTTCCGAGTCCGCCTGAGCGTACAAAGTTACATACCTGCCGGATAGTCGAAATGGATCGGTATTGCGTTCCGGTCTGGAAGATCCGGTTATACCTGCTTACCGTTTCGGCTAATTGGCGGCCTTCCTGTACCGTTATCGATATGGGCTTTTCACAATAGACATCTTTGCCGGCTTTAACCGCATCAATTGCAATCAACGTGTGCCAGTGGTCCGGTGTAACAATTACCACGGCATCAATATCATCTCGGGCGAGAAGTTCGCGATAGTCGTTATAAGCGGCACAGCCTTGATACGTTCCGGTTGCACGCTTTGCGGCGTATCTTTGCTCTACCCGGCGCTTGCCGTCCTCACACCGCACACGATCCACGTCGCATACGGCCAGCACTCGGACTTCGCTGTCACCTATAAGCCGGTTTAAGTGGCCGCTGCCCATTAATCCTTTGCCGATTAATCCCACTGTGATTCGTTCGCTCGGTGCTGTGTTTCGATCTGCACCGCGGGCCGGGGAGGGAACGATCCAGGGCATGGCGACGGCCGTTGAAATTACCGCCGTCCGGCTAAGAAATTCTCGCCGATTGATATACTGAGTTTCTGTTGCGTTGCGATTTTTTGCTCTTGTCATAAGTTAACCTCGTTGTGCAAGTTCCATGCTCATCTCGTTGAAAAAGTTGATACATCGCGTGATATCAGGCATCGACTCGAACCAGTTGTAGGAGTATTCCAGCCCGAACATTGTGGGCCTGATGCCGAGCCGGTGGATTTCCTCGATAAATTCCTTCGTCCTGCCGGCGCCGGTGCCCCAGGGCACATCGTGACCTTCAGGACTTAGCTCGTTCAGGTCGTGCATCTGGACCGTTATCAGTCGATCCCTGAGTATATTCAAAGCTTTGACCGGATCAATACCGCTGCGCATCCAGTAGCCCATATCGCCGCAGGCCCCGATACGTTTGCTGCGGCCCCGGCAGACTTTCATTATTCCTTCAGGATTCCAGTACTGCGGCGAGGCCTTTTGATCGTGGTTGTGAATGGCTACGTTTATATCGTAGTCGTCGCAGAACTTTTCGATTGTATCGAGAGCATCGGGCGATGGCTCCGACATGAACGTTTCGATACCGATCTTTCGCCCGAACTCGAACACCTTGCGGCAGCCGGCCTTCTCGCCAGGGATATCGTGGTAGTAATATGTCAGCAGACGCACGCCGGCTGAGTCCAGTTTCAGCCGGATTTGTTTCAGCTCATCATCGGTCAGGTTGGAATCGAAGTTCTTGTCGATTTCACTGCTGACCTTCTGGAAGCTCAAGCCGCCCATGTAGGGCAGGCCGAGACTGGTGGTTTTCTCGATTGCCTCGAAAAGCGTGTATTTATGGAAACTGTATGCCTCGATACCGAGACGCCAGTTCATCTTTTCCTGAGCGCGGATGGCCGGTATGAGTCTGGCGCTTGGAATGGTAGGGGCCTGCAGATCGCCCAGTGCGAATTGAGTAGCTGCCAGATAGAACTTAAGCATATTCGGGTCCCAGAAGACGTATGGATTGTGTGCTATCGTGCAGTAGAAAACACGGCCCCGGCCGTACTGCCGCACCCATGCCAGGGCGTAGTCATCGTCCTCGCGGAAACAATTGCCGCGAGGCTGTCCCTCGAATTTGGTTTTCTCCGTGTCGATACTGAATAGTACCCGAACCCTGTCCCTCGAATATGGCCCGTGAACCCGAAAGAACTCGTCCCGGTATTCGAAGTCTTTGCCGCCAAAAGGCTGATTGACGGGGTGCTCTGGATCATCGAGTTTGATAAAGACATGTTCTTTGCTATCGAAGTGGTTGGCGCCGCGGGCGCCGAGCATGATACCGAACTCCGGCCAGTCTTCATGAGCGCCGGGCCAGCGGGTAAAGGCCACCGAAGTGCCGTGGACACCCATGAGTCCGCCGCCGCCGTAAACAAATTCGAGCAGGCTTTGTCTCAATCCGGCATCTTCGAAGAGATTACCCACCGTGTTGTTCAGAAAGACGGCGTCAAACTGTTTCAAATTATCCGGCTTAAACACGGCCGGATCCTTGCTGATTACCGTCTCGAACGCTCCGGTTTTTTGGCCCATCAGCGTGAAAGCCAGGTTGGCCGTCGGGATGGAGCCATGCCCGCCATACCCGACGTTGAGATCGAAAATCAGCAGCTTGCGATTTTTGCCGGGCGCAGCGATGGCTTTGTTAGGAATAGCGGCCTCAATCCGCTTCCGCTGCTCTCCGATAATCTGTGCCTCCGTAGTAGTATGCCCGGGCCAGGGTACTGCAAGTATCCCGGCCGCCGTTACGGTGCTGCCGAGAAAGTCGCGCCGCGTTATACCGTGCTTTTGCGTTATGACGCAGGTTTCCAAATCTGTGCTACGATGTTTCGGCTTAAATGCTTGTCGTTTCATAAGTTCATCTCGTGCGATTAAATCTGTTTTCGGATTCATGTTTGCCTCTTTCCTTTGCTGGGATTTGCGTACAATCGTCAGCCTACATAAAACTGTGGGGAATTATACCATACTAAATAGCGAACGGCCACTTTTACTAATGAACTTTCGTTGCCGGGAGTAACACAAGGCTTAACGGAGTCGATGCCACATCTTGTGTATTGCCTGACTTAGAACATCGATTTTATATCACTCGTACATCAGCGAGTGACTTCCACCAGGCATTGGATAGGTTTTTCTCAATCAATTCGCATCGTTGCTTGACGCACCGGCTGGATCGCAGCCCATCCGGCGGCGTATTTGTAACGTAGTCCAGCAGCTTTTCCACTGAGCTGGCAGCGACGTGTGTTCGCGTGTCGGATGAGCCGTAGTAGATAAACACATCGCCGTTATCGCGGGCGACCCAGCCGTTGGAGAATACTACATTGGAGACATCGCCCACTCTTTCCCGGCCTTGCGGGCTCATGAAATACCCGCCGGGTTTGGCGATTACCTTCCACGGTTTGTTCAGGTCGGTCAGGAACATATACAGTACATAGCGGTAACCGGCAGCCGTATCGCGCACGCCGTGGGCCAGGTGAAGCCAGCCTTCTTCTGTCTTGATGGGAACCGGTCCCTGACCGTTCTTGCCCTCGGTTATTGTGTGGTAGGTGCAGCGATCCATAATCACCTCATCGGTGATACTGGCATGCTCGATGTCCTCGCATAGCCCCCAGCCGATTCCTTCACCGGTGCCTGTAGATTTGAAGTCGGCCATCGGGCGCGTGTAAAATGCGTACTTGCCGTCGATGAATTCCGGGTGCAGCACGCAGTTGCGCTGCTGGGCGGATGGAGTCTTGAGATCGGCCAGTCTTTCCCAGTCCTTAAGATCTTTTGTGCGTGCTATGCCGCTGCGGGCGATGGCCGCCGAAGGGTCCGCCGGTTGCTCCGGGTCATGAAGCTCGGCACAAAATACCCCGTAGATCCAGCCGTCCTCGTGTTTGGTCAGGCGAATGTCATATACATTGGTCTCCTGCGGATCCGCCGGGGGCATCTCGACAGGGTAGTTGCGGAATCGAAAGCGGTCTATGCCGGTACTGCTCTCGGCGACGGCGAAGAACGACTTGCGGTCGGCTCCTTCGACCCTCGCCGCCAGGCAGATGCTGCCGTCAAGCTCGATAGCTCCGACGTTAAAGGTACTGTTGATTCCCATACGTTCGCAGAGCAGCGGATTCGCAGCCGGATCGAGATCGTAGCGCCAGAAAACGGGAGTGTGTGCTGCGGTAAGCACGGGGTACCGGTATCGCTGTACGATGCCGTTCGTATCATTTGTCTTTTCGTTAGGCCGTTCAATCAGGGCCTCATAGTCGGTCATCAACCGTTTGACTTTTTCTTTATATTCCTGCATCAATATTTTCCTCTAAATGTTATACTCGGATAGGATTCGATTACGTAATCCGCGAGAGTCTTCTGATTATCTCCAAACATGCGCGCACGTTGTGGTAGGGGCTTTTCCATTGCGAGACTTTCGGTTCGGCCGGATCGGCCCGGCCGTCAGGGTCGATGCGCCAGAACCACTCCCCGTGTTCTTTGTCGACGAAATATTTCTCGATAAAGTTCCACGCCTTTTGAGCCGCTTCGAGAAAAGACCGGTCAGAAGACAGCTCATAAGCGTTAAGAAAGCCTACTACACACTCGGCCAGCGGCCACCATTCGCGATTCGGGTCCGTAACCTTTCCTGCCAGGCCCTCATAGCACAGACCTCCATCGTCGTCGTGTGCTTCTGCCAGAGTAATCCGGGCCAGACGCAGAGCCAGACGCTGTGCCCGTGATCTCACATTCGGATCATCGAGGACTTCGGCGGCCTCGCAAAGCAGCCAACTGGCCTCGATATCGTGGCCGAATGTGTAATTAGCCGATTTGGGTTGCCATGTCTCATCAAAAAATTGATTCAGGTGACCTGTAGCCTGGTCTATGATTTGCCAGTCGAAAAGGTCGAAGACTTCACTAAGTCGCTCCCTAAGCTGAGGGTCAGGGCGGGTTCGATAGAAATTTGTATAGGCTTCGAGCAGGTGAAGGTGGTTGTTCATGGACTTTTTCTCGTCCATGTCCTTGTCGCTGAGCCGCAAATCCTCGGCGATAGACCAATCCCGGTTACAAACCTCGACATACCCTCCATAAATCTGATCCCGGCTGTTCATTTCGATAAGATCGTATAGCTGCCTGGCGAGTTGGAGCGCCTGTCCGTCTCCGAAGGCCAGATGATATTCTGCCAATGCGTAGATATAAAACGCCTGGCCGTAGATTTTCTTCTTGTCATCCAGAGGTTGCCCCTGGAAATCCACCTGCCAGAAAGCCCCGCCGTGCGAATTATCCCGAAAATATGTCTCAAGATAATCGTACGCTCGCCGGGCCATACTACGATATCGGGGATCTTCCTTAAATCGGTACAAGGCTGAAAATGTCCAGAGAAGCCTGGCGTTCAGAATTAATCCCTTGGGAGCCGTCGGATCGATCGTTCCATCATTGGACATTTGGCCGATAAATCCGCCGTATTCCGAATCGACCGACCTTTCGAGCCAGAATGGGATGATATTATTCTCCATCTCGTCCCTTACGGCCTGACTGAATTGTTGTATCGTTTCATACAGCATGAATCCGGATTTCATTACTTGTCACTGGGAAGACGGTCATACCAGCTCTTTTTAAGAATCAGAGTCGTTGCGACCAGTACCGCTAACGCTCCGGCAATACCTCGTGGTTGTTGAATCACAATATAGACAGGCAGGGCAACAAGGGTGACCTGCCAGATGATACCGATGATTACATTAAACAAGTGACGTGAACAGTCGGTTTTGGCTTCGAAGCTGGGATCTTCAGCCTTTATTTTCTCTACGACCGGTTTCCAGAATCCCCAGGGACGAACGGTCTTATAAAAGTTCTTGAGGATTTCTTCATCCTCCGGTTTCGACAGAAGCGTGCCCAGAAAACATCCCAGAGTCGAAAACAGAAAGATGGCGGGAAAGGCGTAGAGTGCATTTGTGCCGGGCCAGAAATGTTTCACGGCAGAGGGGACCACCAGTGCTCCGAGTGTCCCGATTATCATGCCCCAGAAAAAGCCGAATCCGTTGAATCGCCACCAGTGCCATTTCAGCACGTTTGCCGCTACATAGCCGCCGTACAATCCGCCTACGATCCAGAGTGTCACATTAGTAATGCTCTCCGTAAGAAATCCGAAAACAATGCCGACGGCCACTACCAAAACGGAAGTAGCGTAACTCATTCGGACCTGCACCTTGTTGGAGGCCGTCGGATTAATGAAACGTTTGTAGATATCATTAACGATATAGGCCGGTCCGGCGTTGACCGTCGCCGCAAACGTTGACATAAACGCAGCCAGCAGTCCGGCCAGCAGTAGCCCGGTCAGACCCACCGGAATTATCGCACTTTGTATGACAACCGGCAGTATCTGCTCGAAGTCAGGCTGCTTACCCTCTTGCACGGCGGTTGTCCACATAACCTGAAGCGTTTCTCTGAGCGGGCCGAGGGCCAGCAACGTCAGGCCGGCCACCAGCATATATCGAGGAAAATACAGCACGACGTTGACCGTTCCGCTCATCAGGCAGGCTTCCCTCGGGCTTCGCGTAGCCAGAACACGCTGCATGTCGTAATTCGGCGCCGGCCCGGCCATGCTGGCCAGTACACCCTTAAACAGCATGAGCATCATTATGACCGTGAACAGAGAGAATCCGTCCTTCGTGATACTGGACTGGACCATGTCGAACATGCCGGACCAGTTTAAGTCGAGTTGCCACCCAAAAGAGAGGTTTTTCCATCCGACCGGCACGATAGCATCGATCATCTCGGGACTGACATGATGGATGGCAATCACGCCCACGACAATAGAGGCGATAGTCATAATAGCGAATTGCAGCACTTCGGTCAGGACAACACTGTACATACCGCCCTTGACGACATATATCGTTGTGATGGTGAGTATAATCAGCGCGTAGGTATTCTGATTCAGGCTCCACGGCAGCAGAATCTGGGCGAACTTACCGATACCTTTGAATGCGTAGGCTATCATACCAATGACGTTAATCAGGGCAAAAAGAACCACGCTTATATGTGCCAGGTTGGCTCCTGTGCCCCGGCCAAACCGGGTTTGTATCCACTCGGCTCCGGTCAGTACGTTAGATCGCCGCAACCACATGCCGACATAGACCATCAAAAATATCTGGTTGAATGTCGGCCAGACCCACGGAATCCATACGCTTTTAAGGCCGTAGACAAAACATAAGTACACAAGCCACATGGTTCCTGTGATGTCGAACTGACCTGATGCATTCGAGACGCCGAGGATATACCACGGTATACGTTTGCCCCCGAGGAAATACGAATCCAAATCCCTGGAGGCGTGCCTGGAGACCCAAAAGCCTATCGAAATAGTCGCGACTATATAGGCACATATAATAAGGATATCAATGATATGTAGTTCCATGGCTTATCCCTGTTAAAGTATATATACGTCGTTGTATTATTACAGCCGTAGTTATGAAACGATGAGGAAGTTTACCATCTTTGACGGCACTTGTATAGAGAGGAATCGTGAGTTATATACTCCGCGGGATTTACCCCATGAGATAGGTGAAGCCGCCATTTCACGGGGTGAACTCGCCGGGGGATGGGGCGGCGGTATGCCAGTTTTCGGGATTGTTGCCGTAGTCGATTGGGACCTTCCGTGTTAAGGCTGTGCCGCCGCCGTCCGGGCCTGCCGGCCAGAGGTCTATTCCGCCCGGGCAATTCTCCGGATGGGAGCCGTCGCTGTAATTTACCCTGTCGATGCGGATGTATTGGCGTTGGTTGTCCTTATCTACATCGC
>DQCG01000598.1:8025-8401 GCA_003533825.1 Phycisphaerales bacterium | reverse complement strand
TGCAGGCAAAGGTCGATAATAATGTTTATCTGGGTATTCGCGGCGACTATTACAAGGCGGATTCCAAGACCTATGCCGACGCTTATCCGGACACTATCAACCCGTTTGCCTTTACTGCCGGCGATGCGTTCGTCTACCAGATTTCACCCTATGTGACGATATGGCAGAGCGAATATGTGCGTTTTCATGTTGAGTACAATTATACCGACGGCCATACCATTCAGGAACCGGGCCACACAGTCGGATTGCAGGCGGTATTTGCCGCCGGCCCGCACAAACATGAACGCTATTAGAACAGAAAAAGGAGGCGAATATTATGATTAGACGAACTTTTCTCACCTTAATAATAGCCGCGTTTTTAGCATCGGTGTTATGT
>DQCG01000598.1:6141-7955 GCA_003533825.1 Phycisphaerales bacterium | reverse complement strand
GGTAGAAGTCGAGACTATTGTTCAGGGTCGTCAGGACCCACATCATGTTCGGCCAAAACCGTCATTTCACCGCGTTCTCAGGAACGCTGATGTATTGATCGCGACTGGCCTGGACCTTGAGATGTGGCTTCCGACAGTCATCGATAAATCTGGTAACAAAAATATTCGCAGTGGCGAAAAGGGTTTTGTCGCGGTTTCCCATAATATGGCACTTGTCGAGAAACCTGAAAATCCCAGTCAGATTATGGGTGATGTTCACGTCGAAGGTAATCCGCACTTTACCTGCAGCCCGCTTTGCATGAGACAGGTCGCTGAAAATATCACCACGGGCCTTATTAAAAATGACCTGGAAAACAAGGAATTGTACGAGGCAAATTTAAAGAAACTCCAGGGAAAAATCGATACCAGACTATTCGGTGAAGAACTCGTGGGATTGCTTGGCGGCGAGGTTCTATGTCGGTTGGCCCGTCAAAACAAGCTGATTGATTTTCTTAATAAGAATAAGCTGGGCGGAACACCGCTGATCGACAAGCTCGGCGGCTGGATGAAACAGTTGCTGCCGATGCGTGGCAAACAAGTGGTGGTCTATCACAAAAACTGGTCGTATTTTGCTGATCTTTTTGGGATTCAGGTGCCTGCTAACATCGAACCCAAACCGGGTATCCCGCCATCAGCCAAAGATATCGTTACGTTGATAGAACGGATGAAAAAAGCTGACATCCGAATCATCTTTGCAGCCAATTATTTCGATCAGAAAAGGGTACGCTCGGTTGGTGATAAAGTCGGTGCCGAAGTTGTCATCGTGCCGCTGTTTGTCAATGGTAGCAATGAAGCTAAAGACTACTTTTCACTGGTTGACATCTGGGTAAACGGCTTAATGAATGCCGCCAGGAAAAAAGGATTGGTCTGATAACCAAAGACTTATAAAACCGATGAGGACGAATCCAGGGCGGTCAGGGATCGACCGCCTTTAACGGTAAAGTCCACATCAGAGGACCATAATATGCTAACCGGCGAGGCAGTGAATTTCTTTCTTATGCAATTATTGCTGATTGCTGTTGTACTGATTCTACATACATATATTGGACTTCATGTGATCAGAAGGACGCTGATCTTTTCTGATTTGGCCCTTGATCAGCTTGCGGCACTTGGGATTCTATTGTGTATCGTTATCAACAGCAATGAAGAAACGGGCAATCTCGTTCAGTTGAACGACCCGATCACTTACATATACGCATTGGGCGCGGTAACCTTTGGCTCTTTTCTACTGGCGGTGATCAAGCCGAAGTCAAAAAATATACCCCGGGAAGCGGTTATTGGAATAATGTTCGCGATTTCTCTTTTGGCATGCTTTGCCATTACTGATCCGGTCAATGGCGGCGAAATGCTTTTTGACGGAACGCTAAAGGGTGATCTTGATTTTGTTACGTGGGGATTGGTCAAGGTTACGGTCATTGTGTATTTACTGTTGCTAATTTTTCATTATATCTTTCGAAAAAGATTCATAGCCCTGGCCGAGAATCCTGAGACGGTAAGGAACGCCTGGTTCTGGGATTTTCTGTTCTTCCTGTCTCAGGGCATTATAACTATTTTAATCGTACCGGTTGCGGGTGTATTTCTGGCTTACGTCTTTCTCATGCTGCCGGCTGCGATGGCGACAATGTTCAAAAAAGAATGGAAATCTGCCCTTTTGCTTGGCTGGTCCCTGGGTTTTATTGCGTGTACGCTCGGTTTGTTTGCCTCGTACAATATGTGGGATTTGAGATTCTTTGACAATTGGCCATACTCTTCGACATTGGTGGTCTTTATGGGAG
>DQCG01000598.1:3543-6093 GCA_003533825.1 Phycisphaerales bacterium | reverse complement strand
TCAGTTGATATATGAAGAGACCCATGTTGTCGTCTGTCTATGCCTGATGATAGGTACAGTTATGGGTTATCTCGGTACTCACGTGCTTAGAAGAGGGGTTGTGTTTATTGACATTTCGCTGGCACAATTCGCCGCGATCGGCGGCATTTTGGCAGAGCATGTCTTCAGTGATAACGGCCATAGTCACGGTCACAGTCATGAGAATGGGCCGCTTGCCTACTTCTGCTCGTTCAGCGCCGTCATTCTCATTGCTGTTTTTTATTCTGTGGTTCGCAAATACAAAAAGAATATTTCCCTCGAAGCAATTATCGGCGTTACTTACGCTATAGGTTTCGCTACCGCCGTTTTCACTATTAGTGTTTGTGGATCACAGGAACTACACGCCGAAAGATTTGCCGGTGATTTGAATGCTATTATGGGTTTTGGGAGTATTATACCATGCATTATGGCTTTTGGAGCTGTTACGATTTGCGCGATACTTTTTCACAAGCCACTTACTCACATTTCAAATAATTACGATTTGAAAAAAGAAAGTATATCCGTCATTTTCTGGGATATTCTGTTCTACACTATGATGGGCGTTGCCATCTCATACGCGATAGTACATATAGGAGTTGTGATGGTGTTCGTTTATCTGGTAGTGCCTGCAGTTACAGCAAGTCTGTTTACCGACAAGCTGTTATTTCAGATGCCGATCATTGTTCTTACCGTTGCAGTTGCATCCGTGATCGGGCTTTCTGTACCTTATATCGCTTACGATAGCTGGAAACTTGAATTGTCAACCGGCCCGCATATCGGGTTAATGTTGGGGCTTATTTTAATTGTTGCTGCTTTGGTAAAGGTTGTCACCGGTCACATCATTCTCTCCAAACGATAACAGCTATCTGCATTTTGCTGTACACGATTTCGTTCAATGCGGTCTGGACAACAAAACTCGCTGGATCTCGAACAGATCGCTCTCTTTCATGGTACTGCATTCTCGCGAGAGCTTCTCCAGTTCCTCAGGCTTCGGGGCGTCTATGTGCTTGAGATACTCTCGTTGGGGCTTGAAGATCAGAACGGGTTCCGCGCCGTCCTTTCGCCGGATGCACACGTGGATGACGTCCGGGGACATGGCTTCCGCCAGACGGATGTCGAGCCAGCCCATAGCGTTACCGGTGCCGATGATCAGACCGTCGGCCATGCACGAGTATGGCGTTCTGAGAGGAACGTAGCAAATAATGTCAAGCTCGTGCCCGCCCTATTTCGTATCAAGCTCGCGCAGCGCGGCTTTGCCGATTCGCCATCCCAAAACGTTCCAGGGCCCGACGTGTCCGTGCGTGCGTTTGATCTCGTCCCACCAATCTTCCGGCTCCCGGCCCTGTCTGTAGACATGACTGTGTGTATCTGTGTTTTTGGCCGATTGTTTTTCTGAGAATCCCATCTTTACGTTTCTCCAACATCATTTATCCCGCCGATTTTTCTTCGGGAGGATCGAGCAAATAACGAGAAATAATTTTCAATCACGTTGGTCTTTAAAGGTTCTGTATAGGGCAGAAACAGTAAAAAAGAGTGCACTGATGATAACAATACATGCCCCCGTGGGCAAATTGAGATAATACGAGACTAAAAAGCCTATAACGGCACTTGCCATCCCGAAGAACGTTGCCGCGACAATGACGGATTTGTGCCCCGTACAGATTTGGTACGCGGCTGCGGCGGGGCACGTAATCAAACTGAAGATCATCAGTCCGCCGACGAGGGGCAGATTGACCGCCAGGATCAGGCCGCACAGACCCAGGAAAATACAGTAAACAAAGCTCTCGTGCACGCCCGTCGCCGCGGCGATCGTTCGGCTGAACAATAGCACTTTCAGCTCTTTGTTAAATAAAGCGGCGAAGACGGCAAAAGCCAGGCCGGAAATCGTAATCACCACTACGCTGCTTTTCCTCACGAACAGCAAACTGCCCCAAAGCAAGCCGAGCACCTCGGTCCGGCTGCCTTGCGTCAATCCGATTCCCAAAAAAGTAAGCCCGAGCATCAGATTGAAAAATATCGCCAACGCGACATTAGCGTCGATTCTCGATCTGCCGGGCCGGACGACGCCCAGGCTCATCGAGCTTAAGGTTGAAAAGATGATCGGTCCCCAGACCGGATTGATTCCGAGCAGTAACGAGTAAATGATACCGACCATGGCCGAGTGGGATATGCAAATCCCGATAAAAGGCATTCGCATCCCGACGACATAGACCCCCAGCAGCCCGGTGCTCGCACCGGCGACGGCTCCCGCTAATATCACCAGGAAAAAGAATGAATCCATAAAACAGAACTCGACGCTTAACGCTTATTGATTGTGTACCTTCGGCCTGCGTGCTTCAGGATATCTATCCGGCACTGATAAGCCTTCTCGAGAATCCCGGTCTCGAGGACATCTTCGATGTCACCGTCGGCCAGTACATCCCCGCCGTGCAGTAGCACCGCCCTTTTGCAGCCTTCGGGCAACAGGCTCGTTTCGTGCGAGACCATCATGATCGTTATGTTACTCTCACGATGCAACCGGTCGATGATTTC
>DQCG01000598.1:0-3463 GCA_003533825.1 Phycisphaerales bacterium | reverse complement strand
CCGGAGAGGCTTCTGAACGTTTGAGACCGCCGGTCCGACAAGGCGAGTTTCTCGATCCATTGATCAACGATTTCGTAATCTTTTCTGTTCAACGGGCAAAGTAAAGGCTTGATGCTCGTTCGGCCCATTGCGACCAGTTCGCGAAGGGTGAAAGGCAGCTCGGCGTTGTACTCCGCCGCCTGTGGGATATAGCCGATGTGCTTTCGGATGTTCGCCTTGCGCCAGGCGCTAAGCTGAGTCAAATCATGTCCGTCGAGTGTGACCGTGCCTCGATTGGGTTTTATCAAGCCGGAGCAAACCTTTATAAAAGTCGTTTTGCCCGCCCCGTTGGTTCCGATGATCCCGACGAACTCCCCCTGTCGGATTTGCATATCCTTGACGGCAAGGATAGTCCGGCCGTTCCAACGAACCTCGACGTTCGAAAGGTTTAAACACTCCCCCGTCATTGCCTGGCCACCTCGATCGAATGTTCTGCGTTTGCCTGGATAAGTGCCTCGACGTTGGCTCGAAGGAGGGTATCGAAGCCGCCCGCCTGCCCACGAAGCTCCGGAAAATTGCTGAAAACAACCGCTTTGGCTTTGAATCGTTCGGCTAGTGCCTTTGCCAGCGCCGTTCCTTCCTGTTTATTCGCTATGATGAATCGTATCTCCTGCCCCTCCGCCTTTTTGATGCAGCGGTCGATGCCGGCGACCGTCTCGATGTCACTGCCGACAAACATCGCGACGGTCTCCAGGCCGAGCCAGCTCGCAAAATCAGCATGGTGATTGGATGCCAGAACTTTGGCTTCGGATATGCCGGCCTGCTGCATTTTCTCGAAAAGCTCCCGGTGCAGTTGCTTCATGTCGCTTTCGATCGCTTGAAGCCTCTGCTCGTATTGAGCCTTTCTTTCAGGAAACTCGGTCGAAAGTATCTCGCTCACCTTCCGGCAAATCGCCAGATACGTCTCCGGGACGCACAATCCTCCCGGCTCTCCCACTAAGGCCGTTTTCAAACCCCGCTCCTTCACGCGAGAAAGCGTCTGGACAACTTGTTTTTGAAAATCGAAAAGCAGGAGTATTCTGCAATCACAAAGCTGCTTGACCTGTATCGGCGAGATGTCAAAGTGTCCCGGGCACATTCCCGGGGGCGCCAAACATAAAACCTCTATGTCATCGCCACACAGATCGAGGACCACACAGCCTAAATAGGAGTTGGTCACGGCGATCTCCGCGCGATTCTCGATGTCGGCCTCGTTCTCGCAACCCGCTGCGAGAAAGCAACAAGCCACCGAAAAAGCGAATATATAAGCGAAGACTTTGTTCTTCATTGGCTATTTCTCAAAGGACCCGACTTGTGTCCCGTTCTTCAGTCGCATTCGAACGATGACCCCCCGCCGGATTTGCGGATCGTACCACGTGTTCGTCGGCACGGGGTAATTCAACTCCTTCATGCGGTCCAGATCGAACCTCGGTCCCTGGCTGTAGAGCACCCAGCTTACCGGCGATTCTTTAGGGTCAGTGTAATCGTGGCCCTCTTGCTGTTCGTTGTCGGGAAATCCGTCCGGAATCCACAGATATGCTCCGTTTTTGACCACAACGGTTCTATTGTAGATTAATGTACCAACCGTTCTGTATTTGTAAGTATATCCTCGATTGAATCTGTCTTCGATACCGGCGGCCATGAAGGTGTCCTCGCCGGGGGCCGGCAGATACTTACTCTCGACAAGCTCGCATGGAAGCTGGTAAAAGTGGTTTCCGAGCATACAATCGACGCGGGTCGGCGGATATTTATCGCTGTTATCGAACGAATAAGCCTCCAGCGCCATCCCGATCTCGCGCAGTTCGGCGTTAACTGTTACCACTTTTGCCTGAAGGCGGGCCCGACCCGTCACGGGTAGCAAAATTCCCAGCAGCAAAGCGATTATTGATGTTACCACCAGCAGCTCTATTAATGTGAAGGCGCGTTTCACAATTAGTAATCCCTTCTTATGTCACGTGTTATTTGAGCCAGTCTTCCAGCAGCTCGTTTATATCATCGTAGTCCACGATTCCATCCAGGTTAAGATCGCCGGGCTTGTCCGCCCGTCGGTGTTCACGGCTGGCCAGAACCGAGCCGTTTCCATCGTAGTTCATCATGTACAGCCGGTAACCGTCGGTTAGGTTCGGGCTTTCCTGATCCAGAATTCCAATGATATGAAATGGTTCGGTCAAATTGTTCGAGCCGGGATAAATGCCGTTGCCGCGTCCCAACTTAACGTCAAGCGTTTTAACGCCGTCAGTGATCACCAGTTCGCCGTGTGGCCCCCAGTCTTCTGCATCCGAGAAATAAACATCCTGAATCTTTATCAATCGGGCCTGGTAATACTCACCGCCTGTTTGCCGGGTGGGATCGAAAATGAAGTTGTCATTGTCGTCTTTCAAATCATCCAGCGTAATAACTTCCGGCCGGGGCAATCCTACGCCCCGCTGCACGAGTTCAATGGTAAAATCGTGGTCGGGATTCTTGTTGTGCTGCTCATTTACATTTGATTTCCCCTTGTATGACAGATAATAACCCGTCACCCGAATCCTGTCGCCGGGACTGAACTGCGCTGCGTTCAAGCGGCTAAGCTCGGCGGCGAATTCTTCGTTGTTGTAGCCGCCATCCAGCGCGATCCAGGGCAGATTGTTGTAAAGCTGTCCCATCCAGACGGCGGTGCCCGCGTGATCGTCTCCCTCGCCCTGGAAAAATATCTGCCACTGTCCGCTTACGTTGAATAGCTCTGTGACCGTATCATCCGGCGTCGGATCCAGCATATCAGCAGGGTTATGTAATAGAATCCCTTGAAGAATAACCTTCTCGGTAGCATTATACGTCTGTTCACCGGAGGCATTTACAGCTTGAAATTCCGAGTGAGTCACGTTTGCTGTTGTGGCGGCGGCTTGTGCTCCAGCGAGAAATGCCGAATTTATGATTGTAATTAAAAAAATAAGCCTCCTCATGACGAATACCTCCAAAAAAGTTAGAGATTATTATGAGCCGGTTTTTCGCAACTCGAATCGCTGCCATTGCGCATAAAAATATCAAATTCGTGCTACTGAGTCAAGGAAGTAATTGACAGAAAAGTGAAAATTCTTTAAAAAGGCTCATTCGACAAAGAAATAATTATTTTTAGGAGATTCTATGGCATCTTCAGAAAAGGTTCTGATAATCGATTTGAACGATAATCCCGAAAACCAGAGGCTTCTGGCCGGCAAGCCGCAAACGTGCGGTATGCGCTCGGGCAAAGTTTATCTGGCGCCCGGCAAGTCCTGCGGCCAGCATAGCACAAAAGACCGCGAGGAACTGCTGGTCTTCCTTTCCGGCCGCGGCGAACTGCTGATCGGCGAAAATGACCGCTACCAGATCGGACAGGGCAAAGTTACCTACATACCCCCGCAAACCGCCCATGATGTAAGCAATACCGGAGATGAACCGCTTGTCTATGTCTATTGTGTTGCTCCCG
>DQCG01000463.1:1025-6116 GCA_003533825.1 Phycisphaerales bacterium | reverse complement strand
AAGTCCGGCCTATTGTTTTCGGACCCTGTCCAGTTGTCTCACACGGGTTTATCCGTAACGATGCCGAGCGGTAACGGCTGGGAATGCGATGAGCAATGGAAATATCAGGAAAACACCTTCACCTTGTACAGTTTTTTTCCCGCCGGTTCCAGCAGACCTACCGCGCGTGCGTATTGCCGGTATGTATTGGGCGCCGATACAACTACACCATTTGAGCGATTCGACCAGGAGGCGGCTAATGCGGATGCCACGATTGTGGAAACGAACCAAACTCGAACGGGGACACTCACGATTGACTGGGCTAAGATGGATAAGCCGGAAGTGTTTCTCTGTGTGTTTTTGGGCACTGCAAGATTACCCGATAACAGGCAGCTCGATATCGAAGTGCACCAGGTTGCAGGCGACGACCAGATGGCCGAGCGGGTATTCAAACGCATAATAGAGGATCTGAAATTCGAAGATAATCAACTGCTCAAGACCGGCGCCGAAGTTGTCGCGGAAATTAAAGGTAAAGGTCTCGGAAGCTTTTTAGACAACCAAAACCGGCAGGCATTTTTCCTGATTAAGGATTCGAGAGAGCGCGCCATCGGATTTACAATGGATGTGCTCGTCGACTCCGGACCGGAGGGCCGGTTAAATATTCGAGCCGGAAGCCTTTCCTATATCAGGGGACTGAGACCGCGCGAGCAGGGAACTTCCTTTCAATGCAGCAACGATCTCAGTGAGTTTGTCTTCAAGAGTGAAATCAGCGGAAGGACCGGCAGAAGCGGCACGGAGATTATCGCCGGTAAAGACAATATCATGACCTTAATGAAATTCGGGGCGGAGACCGACGAGAAAAGCTACCGTCTCAATCCGGCGGCGATACCGGAGGTTTTTTTCGATCAGCTCCTTAAACAAATGCTCGACAGCGGCAAAAAAGAAGTCATCGTTGATATCATTCAAGCCAACGGAAAAATCATCCCGGTACATATCTCTGGAATCGAAGTCACTAAAGATATGGCGGCCGATGAAGACGCCGCCCATGTCTTCATGCTGGAGCTTCTGGACGGGCAGGGATTCTCCGAGCGGCTATACCTAGATAACCGTCATCAGGTTTATAAAAGACTTTTCCGGCAGGACAATATATATATCCTCGAACGCACCGACATCGGGAGCATCATGGAAGAGTTCCCCGAACGCGAAGAATATATTTTGCAGAAGAATCAAACGCTGAAATGAATCATATTTTGAAAAGGAGTTGATATGCAGGGCAAACGACAGACTCGAAATTCAATAGTATTTGCTTTTTACTTTTCAGCTTTTTGTCTAATCATATCAGGATGCGTGACGAACCGGGCCGGCCTGGCCGGAACCAATCGTCTCGATACGGAAAACTGGGACGACTTGCAGCTTTGGTACCGGCAGCCGGCGAAAGAATGGACTGAGGCGCTGCCGGTCGGAAACGGGCGACTGGGAGCCATGATTTTCGGCGGCACGGAAAATGAACGACTCCAGTTCAATGAGGACACGCTGTGGACCGGCCGGCCTCACGAATATCAGCACGAGGGCGCGGTCGAATACCTGCCGGTTGTCCGCAGGCTGCTCTTCGAAGGCAAACAGCGCGAGGCCGAAAAGCTTGCCGGCGAACAGATGATGAGCGTGCCGCTGAGGCAGGAAAAATATCAGCCGTTCGGCGACCTGCGACTGAACTTCCCGGGTCACGGCCAACCAACCGACTATCGCCGGGAGCTGGACATCGATTCAGGCATTTCGACAGTTCGCTACCGCGTCGGCGAGATGATCTTCACCCGCGAGGTCTTTTGTACTTTCCCGGATCAGGTGATTGTCGTACGCCTGAGGTGCAACCAGCCGGGCCAATTGACGTTTAGTGCGAAACTCGACAGCCCCCATTCTGATTTTGAGACATTGGCCGTCGATAACGCCCTCGCGCTCCGCGGCCGTATCCGGAATAATAAAAATGCTCGAACCGGAGAAACAAAAGTCAACGTTCTCAAGTTCGAAGCCAGGCTGGGCTGGCGCTCCACCGGCGGTAAAGTCGCACTCACGGATGATGCCCTGGAAGTTACGGATGCCGATTCGGTGACGCTGGTTCTGGCTGCCGCCACGAGTTACAAAAACTTCAGGGATGTCACCGCTGACCCGACAGATATATGCCGCCGGACAATCACCGCTGTCGACGGCAAAGATTACGAAAAACTGCAAGAGAGGCATATTGCGGATCATCGCCGGTTGTTCCGCAAGGCTGCTTTCGAGCTCGGCACTACTGAAGAAGCAGCGCAACCGACCAACCATCGCATCGAAAACTTCGCAAAAAAATATGACCCGCAGCTTCTGAAGCTTTATTTTCAATACGGCCGCTACCTGATGATCGCAAGCTCGCGCCCGGGCGGCCAGCCGGCCAATCTGCAGGGTATATGGAACGACAAGCTCAATCCGCCATGGGACAGCAAATGGACGGTGAACATCAATACCGAGATGAACTACTGGCCCGTTGAAGTTTCCAACCTGTCGGAATGTCACGAGCCGCTCTTCGATATGCTCGACGACGTGGCCGAGTCCGGCCGGAAAACCGCCATGACTCACTACGGCTGCCGCGGCTGGGTCCTCCACCACAATACCGACATCTGGCGAGGCACCGCGCCGATTAACGCCTCCAACCATGGGATATGGGTCACGGGCGGCGCCTGGCTCTGCCAGGACCTCTGGGAACGATACGCATTCACCGGCGACAAGGAATTTCTCAGAAAGCGAGCCTACCCTCTTATGAAAGGCGCGGCGACGTTCTTCGTTGATTTTCTCATCGAGGACCCGAAGACCGGCTGGCTGATAAGTACGCCGTCCAACTCGCCGGAGAACGGCGGACTCGTTGCCGGCCCGACGATGGACCATCAGATCATTCGCGATTTGTTCACGAACTGCATCGAGGCAGCCAAAATCCTCAACGTGGACAGGGATTTTCGCCGACAACTATCCGACCTGCGAAGTCGTATCGCCCCTAATCAGATCGGTCAGTACGGCCAGCTTCAGGAATGGCTCGAAGACAAGGATAATCCGAAGAATAAGCACCGGCACGTTTCGCACCTGTTCGGCCTGCATCCCGGCAAAGAAATCACACGGCGGGGCACACCCGACCTTTTCGCAGCGGCCCGCAAATCGCTGGAACTTCGCGGCGATGGCGGCACAGGATGGTCCATGGCTTGGAAGGTCAATTTCTGGGCGCGGTTCGAGGATGGAGATCACGCGTACAAAATGCTCAGCAGCCTTCTGACACCACAGCGAATGTTTCCCAATATGTTCGACGCTCACCCGCCATTCCAGATCGACGGCAACTTCGGCGGCACCGCCGGCATCGCGGAAATGCTGCTGCAAAGCCATACGGGTGAGTTGCACCTGCTGCCGGCACTGCCCTCGGCCTGGCCGGCCGGTCACATCAAAGGCCTGGTGGCCCGCGGCGGCTTCGAGGTGGACATTGACTTCGAAGACGGAAAACTGAACACATGCGTTATCCGTTCGAAGCTCGGCAATAAATGCAGAGTCCGTTCCGGCTCGCCTGTCCGGGTGACATCCCGGGGCAGACCTGTCGAAACCTCAGCACCTGAAGAATACGTGGTCGAGTTCGATACGAAGATCAATCAAACATACGTCATCGAGGCCGATTAACAAAGACTATTATGTTGAATCAAGAGGCAGGAAAATGAAGAATCTGAAAGCGGCGGCAGTCGCAGCGTTAGTTATTGCAAATATTTTGACAGGATGCTCGGTACTCGGTACCCGGTCAGTCAGCCAAAACGATGAAGAATGGAACCACCTGAAGTTGTGGTATAACAAGCCGGCACAAAAATGGACCGATGCGCTTCCCGTCGGCAACGGACGTCTTGGAGCAATGGTCTACGGCACTGTGGAAACCGAGCGGTTGCAGCTCAATGAAGATACGGTGTGGGCGGGTCAACCGGTCGAACGGGATCGTGTCGGGGCGTACAAACACCTGCCCGAGGCCCGGCGGCTCATTTTCGAAGGAAAATACGCCGAGGCCCAGAAAATAATGCAGCGAGAGTTTATGGGTCCGCGGCTGATTCGCAGCTATCAGACGCTCGGCGATCTGAGGCTGCGATTCGGCGACAAAATGCAAGTCACCGATTATCGCCGGCAGCTCGACCTCGATACCGCCACAGTAACTGTCAAATATCAGCTCGGCGATGCCACTTTCACTCGCGAGGTTTTTTCCAGCCCCGTCGATCAGTGCATTGTGGTTCGCCTCTCGTGCGATAAGCCGGCACAGATCACATTTGATGCGAGCCTTTGGCGCCCGGAAGATTATGCCGTCGAAACGGTCGCGCCTGACCGTATCGTAATGAAAGGCCAGGCGACTATGGAGGGCGAACATAAGGGCGTCAATTTCGAAGCCCGGCTGAAGATTATTCCCGAAGGCGGCAAACTGACGGCGACCGATGAAGGCCTGCGGCTGGAAAATGCCGATGCGGCAACGATTTTGATCGCAGCGGCGACAAACTACCGCGGCGATGACCCCCAGGCGGTCTGCGAAGGGCAATTGGCCACCGCCGGCAGGAAAAGATATCCCGAATTACAGCGTGCACACCTTGCCGAGCACAGGCGACTGTTCCGCAGGGTGGCGCTGAATCTCGGTGAGACCACTGCTATGGACAAGCCGACCGATGAGCGGTTGCAGGCCGTGAAGGGCGGAACCGACGATCCGGCCTTGTGTGCCCTGTACTTCCAGTTCGGCCGCTACCTTCTGATGTCAAGCTCGCGTCCAGGCTGCATGCCGGCTAACCTCCAGGGTATCTGGAACGAGCACATCAAAGCGCCGTGGAACTGCGATTACCACATTAATATCAACGTACAGATGAACTACTGGCCCGCAGAGATCTGCAACCTTGCCGAATGTCACGAACCTTTCTTCGACCTGACCGACAACCTGCGGCCGCGCGGCAGAAAGACCGCAAAAGACGTTTATAACTGCCGTGGCTTCGTCGCCCATCACACGACGGATGCATGGTTCTGGACCAGCCCTATCGGAAATGTAGGATACGGGATGTGGACCAGCGGCGCGGCCTGGTGCTGCCAGCA
>DQCG01000463.1:0-869 GCA_003533825.1 Phycisphaerales bacterium | reverse complement strand
AACCGCTTCCGCACGCCCGACGGCAAGACCTCGAACCTGACGATGGGCCCGGCAATGGACCAGCAGATTATCTACGACCTGTTCACCAATTGCATCGAAGCGGCGAAGATTCTCGGAATCGAGGATGAGTTTGTCAAAGAGGTAAAAGCCGCCCGGAGCAATCTTGCCGGTCCTCAGATCGGCTCGGACGGCAGATTGATGGAATGGACAGAGGAATTCGAGGAACCCGAGCCCGGCCACCGGCACGTCTCACATCTGTTCGCTCTTCACCCGGGCAAACAAATTTCCGTTACCGGCACGCCGGAGCTGGCTGCCGCGGCTCGAAAATCGCTCGAATACCGGCTCTCGCATGGCGGCGGCCATACCGGCTGGAGCAGGGCGTGGATCATCAACTTCTGGGCACGTCTGCGAGATGCAGAGAAAGCGCATGAAAACATACTGGCGCTGCTGCGAAAGTCAACGCATCCCAACCTCTTTGACAATCATCCGCCCTTCCAGATTGACGGGAACTTCGGCGGCACCGCAGGACTTGCCGAGATGCTGCTGCAAAGCCACGCCGGCGAGATCCACCTGTTGCCCGCCCTGCCGGAGGCCTGGCCGAGCGGCTCGGTCAAAGGCCTGCGGGCCCGCGGCGGTTTCGAGGTGGATATTGCTTGGGAAGATGGTAGACTCACTGAAGCAAGTATACGCGCGATGTCCGGCAACAAGTGCAAAGTTCACGCTCCTGAAGCCGTGAACGTGGTATCCGGCGGCAGACAGGTAAAGACCGTCGTAGTCGAACGGAACGTTGTCGAATTTGCAATGAAGGCCGGCCGTACGTATCGAGTTCACCCCGTGAGATAGGTAAAACCGTTATCTCACAGGGTAAA
>DQCG01000722.1:2699-6378 GCA_003533825.1 Phycisphaerales bacterium | reverse complement strand
TGGAATATGGCATATAACATTTCGGTCGCCATACCCGCTACTCAGCCCGACCAGCGGTGGCGCTGGGTCAGGAACGGCTACGAACTGATTCGCGATGAGGCTATCGATAAATACAAGCTCAAAAATATAACGCTCTACCGCGAACTGGCCAGGATATTCCAGCACAAAATAGGCGGCGTCTCGGACGATGCGCACAAATATTACAAGCTTCAGTTAGCCATGTCATTGGAACCGCTGCTTAGTTCGGAAGATAACCAGCTTGGATCAAAGGACAACGGGTATTTTGAAGCTCTTGCCGCAGTTCCGGTTAGCTGGCAGGAAATTATCGCGGACCCGAACGTGGCATCACTGGTCAAAGCCCTGAAATCGGCAGATCAAACTTTTTCCGATGACAGCGAGTTTGTTAGTCATTATCTGTCACTACGCCAAGAATCCCGGAGATTCAATCCAGAAGCCGGCAAGACTATTGATGATTTCAGAGGTTCGGATGCCCTGAAGAAATTCGATCTTTTTGCCAAAGCCCGGCAGTTACGTAAAACCTGGAAACTCGATCCGGTATTGATGAATGAGCTGAACAGAACCTACGGCCCGATTGACTTTACCGATCCGAACGTGCATTTGCCCCTGGATTGGCGGCACCCCGACAGCCACGCAATATACTGGGGCATCAAGGGTTTGCAGATAGCCACCAGAGAACAGTCCCGCGAGATTGATATAACCGAAACCAACACCGACCGTATCGTCCACCATAGCCTTCAGAATCTGTTTCGTAACGGCAAGTTAATTATTCGTGATATGCAGTTACAAGTGCCCGTGGAAGGTTCACAGGAAACTCAAACCCAGATATTCAAGGAGGTTTTTTTACGGCCGGATTTGAGGATGTTCGATACGTACAATAACTCCTTTCTGTCAATGCTCGAAAAATACAAAGTCGACGACAGTACTCGCCAATCCCTCCAAAACGGTCACCGGAACATGCTCAAGAACGCCGTATTTTCTTTCTACCAAACCGGTCACAAGCAAAAAGCACAACAAATATATAATGTATTGAAGGAAATTTACGACCTGCCCGAATTTAAAGTTTCACTGATGGAATTTGCACGTAGCCGTTATGTCGAGGAATTAGAGACGATAGGTCTAAACGATGCAAAAGAACAGGTAATACTCCTGCTTAGGGAAAGTTTTTTCCTGTATGCAATTCGCGACGATGAAGCTTCAGTCGGCAAAGAAAACCTGGCAAAAGAAATTCACGGCTATTACCAGGGGAAATATCTGGATGAAAACAGGATTGACCTTCCCACATTTCAAGTTTTACAATATCTTGCGCTTCGTGATTTCCTGGAAGACTGGCAATTTGTACCAAATTTGAGGTTAAGCCTGCTGGCACGAATAGAAATCGAGCGGCCCGAGCTAGCCGAGAAATTGAAGCCGTGGAAAGAAGAGCTTCAGCGGCAGAGAGAGCAGATCAGACAGCAGGAACAGGAATTGATTAAAAGCTTTTGAACAATGAGTTTCACAGACATGAGCGTTTTGGCAGATGCACAATACACTCTCGCAACAACTGACAGCCTCGCAACGCAAAGCGGTCTTTCATACTGAAGGGCCGTTACTTGTTCTTGCCGGTCCGGGCAGCGGCAAAACCCGCGTCATCACATATCGAATCGCAGCACTAATCGAATCAGGCGTTCGGCCGTACAATATTTGCGCTATCACCTTTACCAACAAGGCCGCCGAGGAGATGCGCAACAGGGCGATGACTCTTGGGGCTTCCGCCGGCGCGTATATCAGCACGTTTCACTCCTTATGCGTTAGAATCCTCCGGCAGTATGCGGATCAGGCTGGAATCCATCCGAACTTCAGCATCTATGACAGCTCCGACCAGGCCAGATGTATCAAGCAGGCCGTCAAAAATTGTGAGCTTGACACCACGAATTTTTCACCCGCTCGAATGCTCGATGCGATTTCCACTCTGAAAAACAAGCTGATCGACGCCGAATCTTTCAAGACCGGCGCCGATGACTTTTTCTCCGTCAAATTAGCCGAAATATATCTGAGCTACCAACATATTCTTAGCGAGCTGAACGGACTCGATTTTGATGACCTGCTTATGAAGACCGCCTTTTTACTCCAGGATTGTCCCGATGTCTGCCGCCAGCTCGGCGATCGTTTCGGATACCTGCTCATCGACGAATACCAGGACACCAACCACGCCCAGTATTCAATCGCCAAGGCCCTCGCTTCTAACCATAACAATATTTGCGCAACCGGCGACCCGGACCAGTCCATCTACCGCTGGCGCGGCGCCGACATCCGCAACATAATGGCCTTCGAAAGCGACTGGCCCGATGCTATGATTGTCAAGCTCGAGGAGAATTTTCGCAGCACCGCGAATATCCTCGCAGTGGCGGATCATCTGATTGCATTTAACCGGAACAGAAAATTAAAAAAACTCATCCCAACAAAACCAGAGGGCGAGAGTATTCGTGTTACGGGATTCGAAGATGAGAACGAAGAGGCCCACGCCGTTGCTCAGCATATAAAAGAGCTGACCGGCAAAGGCGTTTCTCTTAACGACATTGCGATATTCTATCGTGTCAACGCGCAGAGCCGGGCGCTCGAAGAGGCGTTTGTTCGCAGCAAATTACCATATCAGATTGTTCGCGGCGTGGAATTCTACAGGAGAAAGGAAATCCGAGACCTGCTCGCTTATTTAAAAATCCTTGTCAATCCCGACGATGAAATTGCACTTTTGCGTATCATAAACACACCGGCCCGCGGCATAGGAAAGGTAACAACCGAGAGGATTCGTGCCTATGCAGCCCGTCACAGAATCTCTTTTTTCGAGGCCCTGAAGAAATCAAATAATATTGATTCTCTTCCCAAAGCGGCCAAAGCCAAGCTCGCGGTCTTTATTAATATGCTCGGACAGTTCGCCAAAGACGTCGCCGGCAAGGTTGCACCGCTTGCCGAGCGTGTCTTTACCGAATCCGGGCTGGCTGAGTCTCTTCGTGCCGGCGGCCCTGACGGCCTGAATGCAATCGAGAACCTCAACGAGCTGATAAACAGCGCCGCCGAGTACGACAAGCAGGCAGAGCAGCCTTCACTGCTCGACTATCTCCAGCAAATATCGCTTTTCAGCGATACCGATGCTTACGATGCCGCCAGTGACCGTGTCGCGTTGATGACACTGCACGCTGCGAAAGGACTCGAATTCGAACATGTCTTCATCGTTGGCGTCGAAGACGGATTATTGCCCCATGAAAGGAGTAATTCAGGCGAGGATGACGAACAATTAGAGGAGGAACGCAGGCTCTTCTTCGTCGGTATAACGCGTGCCAAAACAGGCTTGTATATCAGTCACGCCCGCTACCGGACAGTGCGAGGCCAGTTTCTGCGAACCATAGCATCGGAGTTTCTCTTCGAGCTCGGCACAGACTTCA
Source organism: Phycisphaerales bacterium (assembly GCA_003533825.1). Lineage (GTDB taxonomy): Bacteria > Planctomycetota > Phycisphaerae > Sedimentisphaerales > Anaerobacaceae > JAFGPJ01. Next base: position 2,938 of record DQCG01000722.1, on the reverse strand, counting down.
CCGAACAGGGCAGGGATGACGATTTTGACGTTGATGATCACGATGACTACGACAGTTCGAGCCAAACCGTGCCGCGTTTTAAGAAGGGGCAATTAGTACGGCACGAAAAGTTCGGCCTTGGCAGAATTAAGGAATTTCTCGATATGGGCGAAAACAGCGTCATTACCATCAAATTCAATTCTGGACAGACAAAATCGCTCGTGTTAAAATACGCCAACCTTTCAGAAGTAGATATTTAG
>DQCG01000722.1:0-2647 GCA_003533825.1 Phycisphaerales bacterium | reverse complement strand
AAAATGAACAAAGAGATAAGCAGGAGAGAATTCATTCAATTGTCAGTCGCGGGAAGCGCTCTATGCCTTGGCGGTTCGAACCTTGTCTTCGGCGCCGGCTCAGGAGGCTCGAAACTCATCAGTCCCGGCTGCCGCGGAACAAAAGTTAAAGTCGCCAGAATCTATATGGGTACCTCGCACGGCCTGTGGCCCAAACCGAGGCTGGATTTCAAGAATGAAATCAAATTCTACGAATCCGAGTTCGCAAAGCTTGAAGGAGAACTGTCGGATGTCGAATTCGTTGTTGACCAGATGGTTTCTTCCGCGGATCAAATTGGGCCGCTCAAAAGGAGGTTAAAAGAAGTAAATGGCATCCTGGCAATCCATTTCAACATCGGCGTATGGCCGATTCTCAATGAGATTCTCAGCGTCGGCAAGCCGACGGTGGTTTTTGCCGCCCCGTATTCCGGTCACGGCTGGACGGGATTCGGATCCGTACAGAAGCAGAAAATAGGAGCCAAACTCGAATGTATGCTCACCAGCGACTACAGCCAACTGGCGGTTGCTATAAGACCTTTCCGCGCGATTCATCATCTAAGAGAAGCAAAGATACTGAATCTTACAACACGGAACTTCAACAATTATGCAAACGCCATGAAGGACAAGTTCGGAACCGAGATTAAACGAATCGAGCGTCAGCAGGTCCTCAACGCTTATGACGCCGTAAGCGACAGCGACGCCAAAGCGGAGACCGAACGCTGGATCAAGGGAGCCAGGGAACTTGTCGAGCCTTCCCGCTCGGATGTGTTCAAATCCTGCAAGCTGGCTCTGGCTCTGGAAGATTTGCTGAACCAGGAAAATGCGACTGTTATGACCATCGATTGTTACGGCACAATGTGGGATAAGACCATCAAACTGCCTGCTTACCCCTGTGTTGGATTTACGAGGCTAAATAACATGGGCCTGGGCGGTATTTGCGAATCGGATTTACAAAGCGCAATGACCCATATTATATTCCAGGGATTGTTGGGAAAACCCGGCTTTATAAGCGATCCGACAGTGGATGAATCCAGGGACGCCATCATTTTGGCACACTGCCTGGGAACAACGAAAATGGATGGTCCGGATGGTCCGGCCGCCCCATATAAGTTACGAACGGTGATGGAAAGAAAAGAAGGAGTGACTCCACAGGTGTTTATGCAAATCGGCCGGAAAGTAACCCAGGCCAAACTGGTCGGCACCGATTTCATGCCGTACTTCACCGGTGAGATTATCGACGCTCCTGATGTAGATAGAGGCTGCCGGACCAAGATCACAGTCAAGGTGGACGGCGACGCCGAGAAGCTCTGGAAGAACTGGACGAGTGGCCTGCACCGCCAGACGTGTTACGGAGATATAACAAAGGAATTGGGTTCTTTCTGTAAATACAAAGACATTAAATTGGTCAACGAGGCGGTCTGAACAGGCGCTTCGTTATGAAATCTTACGTTGAGCCTCGTGTCCAGCGCGGGGCTCTTTTTCGGAAGGGGACTTTTATGAACCGGCGTGATTTTCTAAAAGCGACAGGATTTAGCGCAGCTTCAGCGGCATTTTCGAGGCCGCTGTTCGCCGCACGGGAGCAAAGAAATGAAATTCTCGGTCAGGCTGAGGCCCGTATCGAAAAGTATCGCAAGGGTGATGCCGTATTGAAACTCACCGGGCCGGATAGAAAGACTCTTGCAGGTGGTGTGGGTGCCACAATAAAACAAAAGAAGCACAAGTTTCTTTTCGGCTGCAACATTTTCAAACTTCACCGGTGCAGGACGCCGGAGGATAACACCGCCTATGAGAAACGCTTCGCGGCGATTCTGAACTTCGCTACACTGCCGTTCTATTGGTGGAATTACGAGCGGCGGCAGGGCCGGCCCGACGATGAGCGTACAGATCAAATAGTCAGTTGGTGCAAGGCTCAAAATATCACAACCAAGGGCCATCCCCTGGCCTGGAATTATGTAGATCCGCGGTGGCTAAAGGATGACCCGGATAAGGCGATGCAGCTTCAGTTGAAACGTATTGGCAGATGTGTCAAGCGATTCAAGAATGATATCGACATCTGGGATGTGGTCAACGAGGCCACGCATTACGACCGGGAACAAATCAAGAAGCAGGCGCCGATATTAACCGAGGCCATCCGGAAAATGGGCGTCGGGTCGTACGTCCGCGAAGCGTTCAAAACGGCCCGGCAGGCCAATCCGAAAGCCACGCTGCTAATCAACGATTATCGAACGGATCCGGATTATGCAGGGAAGGTAATTTCCGAACTTCTCGACGATAACGATCGGCCGCTCTACGACGTTATTGGTATTCAATCTCACATGCACGGCGGTGTCTGGCCCGTCCGGAAGATATGGGATGTTTGCGAACGTTTCGCCAAATTCGGCAAGCCCCTGCATTTCACAGAGACGACCGTGGTTTCGGGCCCCAAGTCGCAGCAAGGCTGGCTGACCACTCCTGAGGGCGAAAAAAGCCAGGCCAAGCAGGTCGCCGAGTTTTACAGTGTACTTTTCTCGCACCCGGCTGTCGAAGCCATCACATGGTGGGACTTCACCGACCAGAATGCGTGGCAGCGAGCCCCGGCCGGCCTCGTCCGGGAAGATATGACGCCGAAACCTGCTTATAACGAATTAGA
>DQCG01000011.1:1081-3611 GCA_003533825.1 Phycisphaerales bacterium | reverse complement strand
CCTTTTTCTTTTGGATGATACGCCAGGCCGTTCGTTCTCATCCGGGTCTTTTCCACAGTATGACCTGTGAGGATAGATGATCGCGCAGGACAGCAAACAGCACAGGGGCTATAAGCATTCTTAAAGTAAGCGCCTTGTTTCGCTAACCGGTCAAGATTTGGGGTTTTCAATACCGGATTGCCAGCAATACTTAATGCATCCCACCGCTGCTGATCAGTCATTATAAATAACAGGTTAGGCTTATCGGCTTTAGCCTCAAAATTATGAAAACCTTTCGAGCATCCTGACAAACCCGTAAACGCCACGGACATCGCTGCTGCTTTTAAAAAATCTCTTCTGTTTTGAAAATTCTTTCTCATCGTACCCAGACATGAACGCGAGACCTTCATTCCGGTTTTACCCAGAAATGTGTATTGCATCGTCAACTCCTTTTAAATTCGTTCTCTGATATATCATCTTTTATCCGATAACTCATGCTCGGCGTGGAAAATGGGATTTAGAAATTCTGCCATTTGTTTGACTTTTTCTATATCTCGTGTCGATATCGGCTTGAAATTCATAGCCAGATCCAAAGCCATGCGAAACAGTGATTCTTCCCCCGGCGGTATGGCAGCGGTTACAGGTTGACTGAGGGTAAAGTACAGTGCTAACCTTGCGTCTTCGCGTTCCGTAAGAGGTTGATACCAGCACTTCGGATATTGTTTGTTTAGCGGATCATCCTCTGGCCGTTGCTGCCGTGCCAGAGACTTCAGTGCCAGTATTGCCATTGCTTTGGATTTTGCGGCGGCAATTACCCTGGAGCCGAAGTCGTCTTTATAGAATGTAGCGAAATTAATGGGCAATAAGACAGAATCGAAATCATACCGATCCATGGCGGCGAGAGCTGCCTGCTCAGAATGGGCGGAAAAACCAAGATAACGAACCTGCCCCTGTTTTTTTGCTTCGAGAAACACCTCCATTGCCCCACCTTTGGCAAAAACAGCATCTACATCATCTTTGACGTCTGTAATTGAGTGAAGCTGGTAAAGGTCTAAGTAATCGGTACGTAATCGCCTGAGCGAATTGTTTAACTCTTCGGATGCACCTTTTCGTCTGCGCTGCCCGGTCTTGCATGCCAGAAACACCTTTTTACGATATGGTTTCAGTGCCGGGCCGAGTTTCAACTCCGCGTCGCCGTAAGTCGGTGACACGTCAAAGTAATTCACTCCTTTTTCAAAAGCCTCAGCCACCACACGATTGGTATGTTGCTGCTCGGCACCATCCACCACGATCCCACCAAAACCGATGATTGACAATTTCACACCGGTCTGGCCGTACTTTCGCTGTTGAAGCCTTGTGGGATTTTGAGAGTGGTAATCGCCTTCGAGTTCATCCGCCGCTATCTCCGAAGCACGACCCAGTCCTTTGCCTGTCGTCGTCGAACTGGCGGCAATCGTGCTTTCTTTGAGGACTCCTCTGCGTTTCATATATTGGTTCCCTATAATGTGCGATTAGGTTCTTTTCTACTTTTAAATTAAGGCCTTAGAGGCCAAAATTATACACAAAAGGAATACCATTTGAAAAGCACAAACCTGTCTCTGCGTACATCACCTGCTGACGGTAGCTGTGTACTAAAATGGTGGAAAGAAACGGGTTCTTGATGGGCGTGTTTGACTTTTTGGTAGCTCCTCTGGCACAGCATGCTGAATCTGAAAATTATTTCGAAATCGAGATGAGATTATTGTATTATGAAACTTGAAGCTTGAAGGATTGTTTCTATAAAGGGCAAATGGGAAATACCGGGTGAAAGAATGAAAAGGTTGCGAAACTAACGTATCTCAATTGATAAGGTAAGTATAATGAGCAAAGCGAAAACCATTTTATGGACACTGCTGGTGATTTTGATATCGGCACCAGCGTTCTCTCAGGAGAAACCCAATATCGTTTTTATCCTGGCCGATGATTTTGGATATGCCAGTCTGAATTCATACGGAGCGAATAAGAACCTGTTGCGCAGCCCTCACATCGATCGCATCGCGGAGGCGGGGATGCGTTTCACCGATGCCTATACGCCGGCGTCTATCTGTACTCCCACACGCTATGGATTGATAACCGGGCGCTATCCCTGGCGTTCGCCGCTTAAATCCGGGGTGGTCAATCCGCTCGGGCCCTTGCTGCCGGATCCGGACAGAATAACGGTTGCTGATTGGCTCAAAGAGCGAGGTTATAATACCGCCTGCATCGGCAAGTGGCACCTGGGCTATGGCACAGGACCGAAAGTGGATTTTACCGGCACGCTATCACCCGGACCGCTCGATCTGGGATTTGACTACCACTTTGGAGTTCCACAGAACCACGGTGACATGCATGGCGTGTATATTGAAAACGAGCGAATCTACGGATTGAGGAGCAGGAAGGTGCAACCCTACTCCAGGACCTTCTACGGTCCTCAATACGTGGGCTATGATGCGCCGCAACGCGTTAACAAGGATGTCATGGGGGATTTGACGGACAAGACCGTTCAATGGCTCAAACAACAAGACAGGCAAAC
>DQCG01000011.1:494-946 GCA_003533825.1 Phycisphaerales bacterium | reverse complement strand
GTTGAAACATTGGAATATATGAACCTGATGGATAATACCCTGATCATCTTTACCAGTGACAACGGCGGGGATATTCCCTCCAACAGGCCTCAAGCACCGGAGATTCAGGCGCAGACACAGGGACTCAAGATCAACGGCGACCTGCGCGGCGACAAGCACACGATCTGGGAGGGAGGCACGCGCGTGCCGTTTATTGTATCCTGGCCCGAAAGAGTGAAAGCCGGCTCCATCTCGAATGACGTGATCAATATGGTAGATGTGTTTGCGACTCTCTGTGATATCACGGACGGCAAGCTCCCCGATTCCAAAGAGGTCGCACCGGATAGCTTCAGTTTCCTTCCCTCTTTGAACCAGTCGAGAGGAGCTCATCAACGCACGTCAATGGTCACTGCCGATGCCCGCGGCATGCATGCCATTCGCATGGGGGATTGGAAATACATCGACAACACCAC
>DQCG01000011.1:0-388 GCA_003533825.1 Phycisphaerales bacterium | reverse complement strand
TCAACCGGATCAGAAACGCTCGGTCAACCAGGTAGGATATGATGAAAAATACGATAAACAGGATAATCGAAAAATGCATGAAGCACTCTCCCTTCTTCTGCCGAGAATTCACTCTGAATGCTGTTTCGGGAAAGGCAAAATGCGATGAAATATTACACCCCTGTATTGCATAAGTCAGAAGTCAGCGCGATTGAGTCGCTTATAAACTTGACGCAGGTTTGTCAATCCGGCAAACAAACACGGGCAAGTACGGACCAGTATGGAAGGAGAAACCTTAATAATGCCCCCAAAAAAACAATGTCAGCCTGATAATAAAGATACGGAAAAGATGCAGTGTCATTTTATCAGGCTGACATTGCTGTTGTTTTGGCATTATTGAGGTTTCTCC
>DQCG01000243.1 GCA_003533825.1 Phycisphaerales bacterium | reverse complement strand
GGATGTAAAACCGTTCTCGAAAACGACGAATTCGTAGCCGGCCTGCTGGCGGATTGGCTCGTCGAACGACAGCGTAATTCGTCCGGGTTGTAATCCATCGTCGATTTGCTGTCTGTTCAGATCGCCCAGGCTGACTATGTCGAGCCTATCGCCGGTAACCGGCCCCAGGGCTTTACCCGGATCGGCCCACTGAGCATCGACGCCTGGCGCCGGTTCATAATCTACCACGGCTGTTGCCCAGCCTTTGAATATCGGATTCATAATAGCATTCGGGTCGCCCAGCGGGTCGGCGTGCAGCCTATGATTGTTCGGATCTACATATCCGCTTATCCCGACCTCGGTATATGACCCGGCAAACGAAGACGCCGGATCATACTCAATCGTATCAATCGCAAAGCAGCCCGGCGTGTTCATGCCCCAATCGCCGACGTCGCTCGAACTGAGCGCGAACTCCAGACTCACAACCTCGCCCAGCCCAGTCAAATCGACGTACCGCCAGGTATCGACGATATAATCCTCGCCGCCCTCCTCGAAGCGGTAATCGGCCAGGTAAAAATCAACCGTACCGGCTGTATTGCCGTCGATATCCCTGCCGGTGATAGTCAGCATAAAGGAGTCCGGCTCGCCGCCGTCGGCGCCGCCGAACTTTTTCGCATAGGCATCGCCGTAAAGCATTGAATAATAGGCGTAGTTGCTGTTGGTCACATACAGGCCTCGAACAAAGCCCGGCTCTTCCAACGTCATAGTTGGCGGCGTAGCGAAGCCGACATAACCTACGGCGTAGTTAGCCGAGCTGCCCTGGCCAGTGCCTGCGATGGCGTTATATTGCCCCGCCATCCCTTCGGCCAAAGTATCGGTGATATTGGAATAGGAAAATCCGTCCCAGGAGCCAAAGTCGGCGTTGTAATTGTTGCCGAAGTGCGCGCCGCCGCTGTTGAAACCGCCAGAGCCGTCCGAGCCGTTCCAATAAGACTCGGCCGGCAGAGCCAGCTCGTCAAACGTAACCACGGCGGCATTTGCAGCTCCGGTCGTTAGCAAAATAGCAACTACACAATACAAATCTCTTAACCTCATCATTTTTACACCTCCCGTCCGGAGAACTGCCTTTGCATTCTCCTTCGGTCTCTGGCCCCTTATCGCGAGGGCATGCTGCCGTAAGGCATCCCTTACGGGACAATAAAAAAACCGCCGCTCCCACGAAGGAAACGGCGGTTTTAAATCGCCCTGCATTAATAGAACCACAGCCTGCGAAAAAAGGCTATAGAGCCACACATGCGTTCCAGCTCGCGAGAACACAAGGGTTCCCATTTCGAATCGTGTCGCGAGCATCTTGCCCGCGCTTCAAAACTCAAAATAGAATCCCTAACAATGTATAACCAACTGCAGGCAGGTTTTCTGACTTGCGTCTTACCTCAAGGCTCCTTCCCGTCCGGCAGAATTTTCTGCCGTGGACAGTGGATAATTGCCTCTCGGACTTCCGATTATTAATCGGAGCAGGCGCTCACAGCGGCGCGACCGCCGCGGATTTTAACCGCGTTCCCGTTTGAAGTATCCCAAAGCAAAATATGCCCCGGGACCTGCAATTGAACTATCCGTTTTTCAAAGAGCTGTATTTAGACAGGATAAACACAATAATCCTGTAATCTCATCAAATACCTATCAAACCACCCGGCACAGGTCAAGCAAAAAAACAAATTTTTTGGTTCTGTGAGATAATCAACAATATTGTCAATCCTTCCAAACCTGCCTTATCTAACCCAAATAGGTAAACAACGCCCATTTCCTCCCCAATTCACCAATTCAGCCATAGTGTTTCACGCTTACGCGTTTTTTTAAGACCTCCCGCAGCATGATTTGCAATGTCGAACTCGACTCGGCGCCAAGATCTAAAAAGATTTTCATACAATGTCGACGGATACCCACTAACAACTACTTTGCTAACACATCTCTTTAATGCCTCTCCAAGCTGAACATGTTGCTCCTCTGTCATTTCGACTCCGTACACATCCCTGCTGTTAATCGCGCGCGTCTCGTGCAAGTAGGGAGGGTCACAGTATATTAGAGCATCACGATGATCGAAACGTTGTATTGCCTTGATTGCGGGCTGCGACAAGATTTGAACTCGCTGTAACCGTCCAATTATTTCAGGCAATTGCTCTATCGCCGTCCACCACGCATTTACATCTCCGGCCATTCCACCCCGAGCTCTTGTAGTAGTGCAACTCCATGATTTACCCCTTCCTCCAAAGGACTGCCTCCAGCGGATGAAATCACACACAGCCTTATCGATGTCTGAAGCGCTCGACGGATAACAATCAGCACTCTCAAACTCATATTCGCTATACGGAACAAACTGGACTCTCTCTACAAACTCCCGACCTTGCATCTGCAAAACCCGGAATAGCCGGGCAATCTTCAAATCAAGATCGTTGTAGGCTTCCACCTCAGCGGGGATCTTGTTCAACAACACAGAAGCAGCACCCCCGAAGGGCTCAAGATAAATTCGATGAGGGGGAAACAATGAGATAATGCGTTTCGCCAAGTAGTATTTCCCACCGTGCCATTTAACTGGCGGCCTTAGTACCATTCCGTTGCGTCTCCATCCGACCAAAACCGCCGACCACAAAGATCGGCTCGACGATCAAGCAACCTTTCTTGAAAAGTTCAGCACAGGTTTCCGCTCTCTTGCTAACACTAATTCCATGGTTTGCCTGAGACTACGACTTTTGTCAGGTAATGGCGCGATCTCCACCTGTAGAGGTTGCCGTCTTATATCCCACAACCAACGAGGTAGGCCCGACGGACTAACCTTGACATGTCGTTCCAGCCTATGCCTTAAATTGTCTGTCTGGCTAGCAAATACGGGCGTATCACCACTCGAAAAAAGATAAAGCCCGCCAACCTCTGGAATTCTTGCTAATTTAAGAGACTTCACTTTGCCAAAGGATTCTAGTTCCGGTACATCCCCAATTTCATCTGCTCTTTTTCCAAGTCGCCCAGCCTTTCGCAGACCAAAGGCTGCCCATCGGTACTGCAAAGATGAAAAGTTTGGGGCCAATCGAGATGCATAAGTATCAAACTCTTCTGCCAGTTCGGGGGCACAGATTATTTGGTCCAGCGAAACATCTTTGCTTTGCTGCATATACCTTACAGCGAGCTCGCTTGCGTACTCGAATTCATCGATAACTTTCCCTACACTGTAACGTCTTGTCTTTACTAAACCTGAAAGGTTCGACAGCTTCCTGTTCTTTCGCGCATTGAGAAGCTCCCAGTTCAACTCGAAATCCGTGCCCGCTAGGCCCAACTCACGACACCGTCTCAGGAATCTGCGATTGAGCGTTGGATCAGCAATAACTTTGTCGGAGGAGTACCCTTCGCGCACATCCAGAAACGCTTCCATAATCCTTTCAATTTTTCCCCCTGCAAGGTTATCCAGCTGCACTGCCAATTTCGCAACAACAAGTTGGTTGAGACTCGTACTTTCCGCTTCAGCTTCTCTCTCAAGCGCAGCATGGAGGGAACGCGGAAGCCTAACCACGAACCTGCCACTTTTTTGGGGAGTAGCCCCGCCGACCAAACCCGTGGCTTCCATCTTCTTTTCCACAAGCGCGTGCAGTTCCTCGTATGCACTCGTTTTCCGGAACTTCGCCCTCTCTTCACTGTGCGGAAATATCCTTGCAACCAAGCCTTCTAACGGATCAAACAGCGAGTTGGATAGATCCGCCCATGTTCGACATGATCGTGCGAGTCCACGTGCTTTCTCCAAGATTTCTTTGCACTTATCCATTATTCAAATCCGGTCTCTTCATTTGGTTCGACAAACTCCACTTGGGAATTCGTAATTTCAAACCATATCGATTCTTGTTTGAGCATCCGTGCGAGTTTGCGCGCTAAATTCCTTACTTGATCAGTTTGATCTGACCTTACTGCAATCCATATCTCCAGTGTAGGATCATATGCCATGCTCCCATCTGCCATCCGATAAGCGCCTTCTCCTACACCAGCAACATGATGGCCGTCAAATGCTTCATCGATCTCTCGTTTTATGCCAACAATCACCTTTTCCGGAACTGGCATGCCATCGTTGTACTGCGTCGGAACCAGTATTACGCATTTATTCTTTTTCATTCCTAACCAAATAGTACTATATATAGTATCGTCTATCAACAACTATTGTTTAGAAAAAAACACTTTTTCAAAAAAATTTCTGCTTTGTCACGAACCTTCGGCCATCAAGTTACTATTCACAAACAATCATCTCCTATTCATTAATCTCCTATTCAGTAATAACAGCGTATCTCACGGGCTAAATGTTACCTTTGAATTTCTAAAAAATTCAAAAAAAGTAAGATTTTTTCACCAAATCGCCTTTTGAGTCCAATTTTGGCTTGAATTTGGGTATTTTCAGTATTGAAAATCGGGTTTTTGGGCAAAAACCAGGTTTGCGGGATTTTTGTTTGTGCGTTTTTTTGCTGTTCGTGGTTTAATGTCACAATGGCAAAAGCGCAGGAGAATTCGGCGGATATTGGGAACTGGCTCAAGCTTATCAGGGCCGACGGCATCGGGCCGGTTACGTTCGCGAAGATGATCAAATATTTCGGCTCGGCCGAGCGAGTTTTGGGCGCTTCGGTGAGCGAACTGGCTAAAATCGACGGTATCGGCTTCAAAACCGCCGAGCGAATCGCCTCGACCCGCGAGAAATTCGACGCGGTGGCCGAGTTGGAACTGGCCGGCAAACTCGACGTCTGGCTCGTGAATCTTGCCGACGAGCGTTATCCGCCGGTATTGAAGCGGATTTACGACCCGCCGCCGGTGCTTTACGTCAAGGGCAGCCTGATGCGCGAGGATAATCTGGCGATGTCGATAGTCGGCTCGCGGCAATGCAGCCTATACGGCCAAGAGCAGGCTTCGCGATTCGCGCATTTCCTTGGCTCGGCGGGATTTACGCTTTGTTCCGGGATGGCCCGAGGCATCGATACCGCCGCTCATCAGGGAGCGTTGTCGGCCGGCGGGCGAACCATTGCCGTGCAGGGCTGCGGCCTTGCGCGGGTCTTTCCGCCGGAGAATAAGAAACTTTTCGAGCTGATATCCGAATCCGGCGCCTGCATTAGCGAATTGCCGCTTGAGGCGGAGCCTTTGGCGGTGAATTTTCCACCACGGAACAGGATTATCGCCGGCCTTTCGCTCGGTACGATTGTCGTCGAAGCCGCCCCGCGTTCGGGTGCATTGATTACGGCCAGAGCCGCGCTGGATTACGACCGGGAAGTTATGGCCGTGCCGGGAAAGATTGATTCGCCGCTGAGCAAAGGGGCGCATCAGTTGATAAAGCAGGGCGCGACGTTAATCGAGTCGGTCGAGGATGTGATGGAGGCGCTCGGGCAAATCGGCGAGCAGTTGGAAGAGCACGTGAGCAGCGCCGCGGCCGAGGCTTCGGCGAAGACGCAACAGCCTTTGTTCGATGCGAGCAAGCTGAAGCTGAGCGATTCTGAAAAGAAGATTCACGATTACCTGACGAAGGAGCCTTCGCATATAGAACAAATCATCGCCGAAACGAACCTGACGCCGGGAGTTGTCAACGCGACCCTGATATCGCTGCGACTCAAAGGCCTGATAAAACAACTGCCCGGTAGCCTTTTCGCGAAAGGTTAGGTCACGCTAACCGACCCTGCCGTCGCCGTCTATGTCGAGTCCGTGAATTTCTTCGAGCTTTTTCACGAGCTGTCGCATCGTGTTCTGCGTCAGTTGAAGCTGGTCTTCGAGTGTCTGGACCCGGTCCTCGATAGTGTCGGCTTTTCGTTTCTGGCCGTACATCAGGCCGGTCTGCACAACTTCCCAGAGAATGCCCATTTTTATCCTCGGTTCTTTCTCAACGTTTTAAGTCTGTTCTGCGTTCGCCGACTCCGCACACAGCACGCTCTACGCAGCACGCAGCACGAAATATCATATCGCTTCGATTGTCGAGGGCGGTTTGCTGGCAATGTTGTACGTGACGCTGACGACGCCCGGGACTTCCCGGATGATCTCGCTGGCAAGTTCTTCCAGTATATCGAATGAGAGTCTTGTCGGCGTGGCGGTTCGCGCATCTATGCTGTCCCAGCAGCGCAGCTCGATCTGTTGGCCGAAGTCGCGCTTGCCGTCCCTCATGCCCGTCA
>DQCG01000223.1:1515-4681 GCA_003533825.1 Phycisphaerales bacterium | reverse complement strand
AGATACAGTGCAATCACGACAACCGATACGACCGCACCAATCGATACAATCATTACCGGTTCGAGAAGACTTATCAGGGTAGTGACAGTAGAGTCGACTTTCCGTTCATAATGTTCGCTGGTCTTATCGAGCACTTCAGGCATCGAGCCGCTTTCTTCGCCGACCTGTATCATTTTGACAACCATATTCGGGAAGAAGCCCGCCGAACTCATACTCAGTGAGATGTTCGAGCCCCCGACAATATTTTCCCTGGTTTGGACGATGGCCGACTTTATGATGTCGTTATCGGTCATGCCCGTGAGAATGTTAAACGCCTCGAGCACTGAAACGCCCGAGGCGAGTAAGGTTGACGTCGTTCTGCAAAACGTTGCAACGAATGTCTGGCTGAATATCTTTCCAAACAGAGGTAAGGTCAGGGCTAATCTGCTGAATAAATAATGGCCTTTTTTGGTCTTGGAGACGATACTCGTAAAGACTATCATAAAGACGACAAACCCTGCAATGTAGAGATAATTATAACGCAGTATATCATAAAAACCCATGAAGCCCTGGGTGAAAGCAGGCATTGTGCCGCCGATCTGGTCGAAGATCTTTCGGAATCGCGGGACTATAAATGCCATTATGAAGATGACTATCACGATTATGAATGACAGTACGAAAATAGGATAAACCATCGCGCCTTTGACTTTTTTCGCAAGCTTGTCGCGATTGTCGAAATACTCCGCCAGTTTGCCTATCGCTTTAGCGAGATTGCCGCCGCTCTCGCCGGCCATGATCATGGCGCAGCAGAGCCGGTTGAAAACCTTCGGATATTCTGCAATACATTCAGAGACGGGCTGACCTTTTTTCACCTTTCCGGATATCTGCTTGAGAATTTCCTGAAGCTGTATATTGTCCGTGTCCTCGCCGATGATGTCCAGGGCTGTGGTAATAGGAATACCGCCCTCGAGCATCGTTGACAATTGCCAGCAAAGCGCCGAGAGATCCGATGATTTGATTCTTTTACGATGGCCTCTTTGCCGGACTTTCACGGGTTTCTTCTTGGAGACATCCTTAACGGATATGGGTGTAAAACCCTGCTCACGAAGCTGGTTCAGCACCTCATTTGAACTGGCAGCTTGTGCAAAGCCCTTTTTCTGAGAACCATTGGAATCTCGAGCGACATAACAGTAGTTTTTCATCTGTGGAACCTTCTCAAAAGCACCCTTTATTTTCTAAAAGCTTTTACCCTTTGTCCGTAAAAGCTATCCGAATAACCTCTTCAGCGGTTGTCAAACCCTCCAACACCTTATTAACGCCGCTGTCGAGCAGTCCTCCATACCCTTTTTGACGTGATGCATCCCTGATCTCAGATTCTGTTGCACTGGTAATAATCTTCTCGCTGATGTTGCTATCCACATCCAAAAACTCGAATATGGGCAATCTGCCCAGATATCCCGTTTCTCCGCAGGCCTGGCATCCTCGGCCGTGATAAAATACGGAGTTCTTTGCCTTCTCGTTATCAATCCCCATGTGCTTGAGGACCTCTTCACTCAGGGTTACCGGCTCTTTACAATGATCGCATATCCTCCTGACCAGTCGCTGAGCAATCACCAAATTCAGTGCCGAAGCGAGCAGGTACCGCTCAATCCCCATATAGAGCAATCTGCTTATCGCACTTGGTGCATCGTTTGTATGGAAAGTGCTAAGGACCAAATGGCCCGTCAAAGACGCTTTTATTGCAATTTCGACCGTCTCTTTGTCCCTGATCTCTCCGATTAGTACTATGTCCGGGTCCTGTCTTAAAATTGCCCGCAGGCATCGTGCGAAATCGAGGTCGATTTCCGGCTTAACCTGGATCTGGTTGATCCCGGCCAGACGGTATTCTACGGGATCCTCAACCGTTGTTATATTTTTCGTCGGATCCTTCAGGTGGCTCAGTGCCGAGTACAACGTGGTACTTTTGCCGCTGCCGGTCGGCCCGGTGACAATTATGATGCCGTGGGGCTGTTGCAGCTTTTCTTTCAACTCTTTGAGGCGTTCGGGTTCGAGCCCAAGCATATCCAGGTCGTGCTTTACCGCCGATGCGTCCAGGATTCGCATCACGACTTTTTCGCCGTATATCGTTGGAATCGTCGAAACGCGGACGTCTATGGCCCTGCCGGAAATTTTCATTTTGAACCGGCCGTCCTGCGGCAGCCTGCGCTCGGCTATGTCCATGTCGTGCGACAATCTTGATTCTGGCGATTACCGCCGCCTGCATCTTTTTGGCCGGCGGAACCATGTCCCTGAGAATGCCGTCGACTCTCATACGCACAACCGTCGATTTCTCCTGGGGCTCGATGTGAATGTCACTTGCCCTGCATTTGACCGCCTGGCTCATGAGCAGGTCAACAAATCGGATCACGGGGGCCTTATTGGCGGCATCTTCACCGATGGCATCCGGTTCAACGATGTCTTCTAAAAGCACATCGTCATCCTGCTTGTTTTCGGCCCCGACTTCAATCTCCACCAGATTGCGGAGCTGCTCTTCTTCGACATCCGAGCCGTGGTAAATCAACTCTATCGCCCGGCGGATTTCCCGGGCCGAGCTGATCGCCGGCTTAATCTGGCGCTTCAATTTCAGCGTGACCGTATCTATGGCGACAACGTTGAGCGGATCGGCCATTACAATAACAATGTTGTTATTATCGTCTTCGTCGATAGCCACGAGACAAAATCGCTTGGCAATGCCCTCCGGTAGCATTCGAGCGATGTTAATGTCGATTCTGTCCAGCTTGTTGGCATCGTCGAAGTGAATATATTCCATCGAGAAATGATCTGCAAGGGCGGCTGTGACCTCCTTATCATCCAGCTTTTTAAGCCGCAGCAATACTTCTCCGAATCGACCGCCTTGCTCACGCTGTATGTCAAGCACTTCCTGTAATTCGTCCTGGTTTAACAGGCCTTTGGAGACGAGCAGCTCGCCGAAAAGAAGACCGGTTTCGGTCTCAGTCGCTTTAGAGATAGTGTGTACAGCATCCATCCGATTAAATTCGACTCACTTATAAATTATTTACTTCAGAGTTTATCTGCTGTTTATCTTTATAAATCGCAAACAACAACATTACTTACCGGGGCTGACTCCGCCTTTTTTAAGAAAGGGTAGGAAAACCAAAATTGTGGTTGGACTACTCACTCTCTTCCC
>DQCG01000223.1:0-1375 GCA_003533825.1 Phycisphaerales bacterium | reverse complement strand
CCGGCGGCGATTTATGGGACGCTTTACGAATTTATAACGGGCAGGTGAAAATCCTTGACGAAATGCAGGAAAATGCTAATATTAGAAACAAAGAATATTAAATATCAAAATGCAAAGTGCAAAATTTAGGATGTCATCCCAGCTTGCTGGGATTCCGTAATTTTGATTTTTAATCTTTACATTTTGATTTTCGCCGTTGTAAGCGGATGTGGCGGAATTGGCAGACGCGCAGGCTTCAGGTGCCTGTGCCCCTCGGGGCGTGGAGGTTCGACTCCTCTCATCCGCATTAAATTCATTATAATCGGCAGGAGCCGGCCTTTTACCCTGATAATCCACACGGCGAGGAACTGTTTAACGAAAATTGTCAGGATAGGCCGATAATAGTAATAATGAAAAACAAGTGCGATCGGCACTGATTTTCTTTGATATGGGATGGCGTTAGCTCGGTTTGCAACGGTGTTATGCTTGAAATTTTCCAGAATTTCGAACAAATGACGGCCCGGATCAGCCCCTGGATATTGATCATTGCCGGAGTGACGGCACTGCTGGTTGGGTTGTTAATCTGGCTCGGCGGACTGAGCCTTGGAAAACAGATCGTCGCGATTGCCGGTGCGTTGAGCGGCGTCATTGTCGGTCTTTTTGTAATCGGCCGTACTGCATTCTCCGCATTACTCTCGGCGGCTATTGCGACGGTTATCGCAATAATATTCCAAAAGGTAGTTATTATTGCCCTGGCGGCGATATTGGCGGCGGCGATTTGCTTCGCTGTTCTAGCAGGGCCGTATATCGAACATTCGCAGGCCCAAACCGCCGCCGCTCCGAACGAAGTATCCGCCCAGGCCGCAACGCCCGGCGTAAGCGAAAGTATCGAAGTGCTGAAAGCATACGCACTTGACATCGGCGAAAAGATAAAACAGGCCGGCTCACAGATGCCTGTGCAAAAATGGGCGGTTATCGCCGCTCCGGCGGCGATTCTTATCGTAGGTGGATTGACTCTGAGGCGTTTGACCTCAGCTTTGTACTTTTCAGTGCAGGGAACTTTGTTCATCTTTGCCGGCATGATTTTACTGCTGTTGTACAAAGGAACCAGGCCTGTGAGCCATATTCGCATCAATCCGTCGATGTATGCCTCTGTTTTTGCCGCGATGACGGCTTTCGGCACGATTGAGCAGTTGTTAATTTGTAAACGTGTTAAAAAGGAATCGGCCGGCGAAAAAAAGAACGGCAGGAAAAAGCCCGGCAGGAGTAAGAATTGAATTGAAACAAAACGAAACCTGCGGCCGGATAAAATTGCCGGACCTGTTCATCTCGAAAAATATTGTGAAAATGAGCATACTTATCATGAATAACAAAAAGAAAAATCAGGGAGAGGAAC
>DQCG01000637.1:16947-17353 GCA_003533825.1 Phycisphaerales bacterium | reverse complement strand
CTCCATGCGGCTTGCAATCAGCGGAATCTGGTCGAAATAAAATTTGCCGTTAAAGGTGCGCATAAGATGGGGCATGAAAATATTAACCGTTCTCTGCTGTAGCAGGGACAAATATTGAAAGGGCGATATGATGAAAAAGATAATTATGATGAACAAGATAATTTTGCTTATGTTGGTTTTGGCGTTGGGCCTAGTTACGAATCGAACAAATGCAGATTTCACGTTTGGTACTCCCACTAATCTTGAGCCACCGGTGAATACTCAGGATAGCGACGGTAGTCCGCACATTTCGCCTGACGGTCTGTCGCTCTACTTCTCGTCCGGGCGGCTTGGTGGGTCAGGTGGTGCCGACCTGTGGGTGTCAACTAAGGAAACGACGGATGAAAACTGGGGGACGCCCGTGAAT
>DQCG01000637.1:0-16909 GCA_003533825.1 Phycisphaerales bacterium | reverse complement strand
GGACTGGAGTTGTTCTTCACATCTAAGCGATCCGGAGGACCCGGGGGGTTTTCCGACATATGTCTGGCGACGCGAGCATCACTGGAAGATGACTGGGGCGAACCAGAACCTCTTGGCCCCAACATCAACACATCGGGCTTTGATGGTCACCCGAGCATCTCCTCTGATGGCCTAGAGCTTTACTTTTGCTGCTGGGATGATAACGTGGATCGTAGTGGTGGATACGGCACTAGTGACATATGGGTAACATCGAGGCTGAGTCTCTCCGATCCTTGGGCAGAACCAGTGAATCTTGGAGCAACTGTCAACAGCTCAGCCTTCGAGGGAGAACAGGACATCTCTGCCGATGGGCTGTGTCTCTTTTTCAGCGGCGATCGGTCTGGTGGCTCAGGTGGTTGGGACCTTTGGGTAACTGCACGCAAAACAAAAGAGGAGCCCTGGGGCAATCCTGTTAATCTGGGACCAGAAATAAACAGTTCGGGAACCGACGGAATGGCCGACATTTCAGATGACGGGTCTATATTGTTCTTTGTGTCTGACCGGTCCGGCGGGGATAATGTTTTCGACATATGGCAGGTGCCAATCATTCCCATCATTGACTTTAACGGCGATGGCATTGTTGACTCTGCGGATGTGTGTATCATGGTTGACCACTGGGGCACAGACAATAAATTGTGTGACATTGGCCCCATGCCATGGGGCGATGACATCGTCGATGTCCAGGACCTGATTGTCCTCGCTGAGCATTTGTTCGAGGACTACCGTCTAATAGCACACTGGGCACTGGACGAAAAAGAAGGCAGTATTGCATGCGACAGCGCCGGTGAACACGACTGCACACTAAATGGTAATCCATTTTGGCAATCTACTGGTGGCAAAGCAAATGGCGCTATTCAGTTAGACGGGATCGATGATTACATGAGCTCGCCCTTTGTTCTTGATCCAGCGAAGGGCTCGTTGAGTGCGTTTGCCTGGATTAAGGGCGGTGCGCCGGGACAGGTGATTATCTCTCAGACAGGAGAATTTGGTGGAACATGGCTTGGTACAAATCCCTCAGAGGGCAAACTCATGACCGGATTCAGCGATATGTACTTTGGCGCATTGGAATCAGAGTCCGTAATCACCGATGGTCAATGGCATCATGTCGGCTTTGTGTATGACATGAGTACATTTCATAGGCGATTATATGTGGATGGAATCCAGGTTGCTGAAGATGCGACGGCCGTGTCCGGCATGCCTTCGGATGGCGGCCTGTACATAGGTACCTCAAAAGACCTTGAAGCAGCCTCTTTCTTCTCCGGCATGATCGATGATGTCCGCATCTACAACGTGGCGCTGACCGCAGAGGAAATCGAGGCTCTGGCTCATTAGAACGCTTCAATAGCAACCTTTTTTGAAGAAGCAATTTCTCATAAGGAGCTGTGAGCACAGACGCTTGCAGCCCTTTTTTACTGTATTGCCCGCAGGCGGAAGAGTCCGACCGAACGGATCGTTGAAATGAAGCGCGAAGCTGTTGGCCTGTGTCCGTGTCGGTTCGAAGCGAAATCGAAGTAGAAAGAGCTTGCTCAGACGTATTCGTATTCGAAGTATCTTTACTTTACTTTCCTTTTTTCTTCGATTAGCGATAACTGTGCTATTAGCTGTGTTGGTGCAGTGCTAATTTTTATTGTCGCCTCTAAGTTCCTACTTATCAAAGAGTTGCCGAAAGTTATGACAGGTGTGGCTAAAAAGTTGCTCATCCCGCCAGCTACTTTTTTTACCCACAAGGCTTTCAAATTCCTATAAAAACTGGCCGGTTTGGTGTTTGACACGTATTTATATCTGTTGTATATTACTGCCGGTTTAAGATTCTGCTTACGCAGAAAGGGTGCTTTGTGAACCGGTCCTGCTATATCGCTAGCCTCTGTGGGCATCGGGCGGGCTAGCCGGATTGCCATTTTGCGAACTGTTTGCAAAATGTGGTCCCCTCAAAAATGAAAGGTAGAAGATGAATCCGAAGACAGAAGGCAGTCCTACGATCTCAATTTTGCATATTCGGCCTTTGTACTTCTTTGTCTTTATGGTTGTTCTCTTTCTGGCCATAGGAGCTTTGTCGCCGGCTGTTATGGTTGCCGAGCCGCTGCCCGGACTGGCCGTCCCTGACGGCTTCGGTGTCAACATCCACTTCACAGGTCTGCCGCGCGATCTTAAAATGATCGCCGATGCGGGATTCAAGTTTATTAGAATGGACCTTGTCTGGTCGCGCATCGAGAAGGCAAAGGGTAAATATGATTTCAAGGGATCGGGCTATGACTCTTTAACACTCGGATGCGAAAAACTCGGTATCCGTGTCCTGTATATTCTCGATTACAGCAACGAGCTGTACGAGTCGGACAGGTCCGTTCGCACCGGAGCCGGCCGCAAAGCGTTTGCGGATTTTGCCGAAGCCGCCGCTAAAAGATATGCCGGTAAAGGAATCCTCTGGGAAGTATGGAATGAAGCGAACCTGGAGCATTTCTGGAGTCCGCAGCCGAGTGTGGATGATTACTGCAAGCTCGTTGAGGCGGTCGCTTCGCGGATTAGAAATGCCGACCCGAGCGGCCATGTTGTCGCCGGAGCTACTTCGCAGATACCGCTTGGTTGGTTTGAGGATTGTTTTAAGAATGGGCTTCTTCAATGGATCGATATCCTCAGCGTCCACCCATACCGGTCGCAAAATCCGGAGACAGTAATCCGGGACTATGCCAGGCTCCGCGAACTGATCAAACGTTACGCTCCGGCAGGAAAACAGATTCCCGTCATCTCCGGCGAGTGGGGATATTCGAATCTCAACTGGGACAAATCTCCCCTGACAGAGCAGCGGCAGGCCGAGTACCTGGTGCGAATGTTCCTGATAAATTCCTATCAGAACATCCCGGTCAGCATCTGGTACGACTGGAAGAACGACGGCACGGACCCCAACGAACGGGAGCATCAGTTCGGAACGGTCGGCCATGACCTTAATCCCAAGGCTGCGTATCTTGCCGCTAAGATTCTGTCGTCCACTCTCGCTGGCTATTCGATTGAGCAAAAGCTCGATCTGGGCAATGAAAATGACTTCGCCTTCATGCTCACCAACGGCAATCGCCGGGCGGTTGCTTTCTGGACCCTGGGCCCGAAGCACAATGTCACTCTGCCGATCGATCCGACTGAGGTCACGCTCGTCGGTATCTATGGCGGCAAAGTTGTTGTCAACTGGAAAACCGAACACCTGACCCTGCGCGCAGAGCAAAGCCCCCAGTATCTGTTGATAAAGTCTAAAGACGATTAGACTCCGTGTAAGATCGCCAGGGATCTTAAGAAGTGACTCCGCTCACGAGATTTTTGATTCTTGTCCGCAGCATCGTTTGTATTTCTTTCCGCTGCCGCAGGGGCAGGATTCATTTCTGCCGATACGGGTTTCTCTGTGCAGAGGTTGTGTAACCGGCTCATTTTCGACTTCTTCATATCTAACATGTTCTGAAGCGTTCCCCTCCATACACATACGAATGATGGCGGCGGTTAAATCAGCCTTCTGCCGGGTATCGACTTCTATGTATTCACCATCCTCGGTGCCATAATTTTGAATTGCGAAATCGAAGATTTCCTCAAGAATCTCCTTGTCCACGGGAAGGGCTGCTCCGGACGTCGTCATGAAGCCTTCAAAAGGCAGAAGCCTCGTAGCAATCGCCATGTTCTCTGTTGCTGTTCTGCTCAGTCCTATATCAATGAGCAGAAATTTTCCGCTTCCCATTAGATCATTGATTATTACCCCGACGCCCGGCAGGATATTCTTGACCAGCACAAGCGTGTGGAACGATTCAGACATGGCCTTGACCACGGCGTATTTGTCAGAGTCCGGATCGAGCTGAGAATCAGCTTTATATCGCGCGACAATGTTAAGCCCGTCTTCCCTGTAGTCATAGATGCAATAATCCATGACCACTCCCATTTGATCCATGTCGTCTAAAACAAATGTGTTGTTCTGCAAGATCCCAAGCTTCTTGCCGCATACGTCGAGAGCCTTTTTTGATATGTAATCGAGAAGGTCATTGTTTTGCAGATCGACTATGATCTTGCGAAGCTCTTTGTAGCGGGCAACGAATTGAGAGTGGGTTTCCATATCATTTCTGTTCATCGGATTCTCCTCGATTATCTTGAGCCGGCAAATTCATTTCCGGCTGTTTCAAATAATTACTCCGAATCCTCTTTCTGCAGCAGCTCTATAATATCGGCCTTCGTTGGCATGGCTTCGATTGAACCGAACTTCGTACAGGCCAGTGCTCCGGCCGCCGAGGCGAACTTGACCGCCGCTCGAACGTTGTTCTCGACCGCGCAATAAGCTGCTAACGCTCCTGCAAAGGCATCGCCCCGTCCGGTGTGGTCCACAAGCTCGATTTCAAACGCAGGAATATGGTCGGCCCTGTTTCTGTCGACGACCATGCAGCCTCTTCTGCCCATTGTGATGACGGCGTAGTCCACGCCGCGGGCCACCAGGTCCGAGCCGATCAGTTTGGCTGTCCGAATGTTTGCCGCTGACTGCTCGGTAATGTCGGCGGCCTCGTATAGATTCGGAATCAGAATATCCGCTTTGAAATATTCGATGGGTAGATCGCTGGTTGTCTGCCCCTGCTGCTCCAAAGGCCTTGCGGGATTAAGAATAACTTTGACGCCGTATAGTTCGGCGCAGCGAAGGGCACTAACGATTGCTTCCTGAGGTAGTTGGCCGTGAATCAAACAAACGTCGGCTTCGGAGATCGTCTGTTCAGCTTCAGTAATATCCAGGGCCTGTAAAGCACTGTTGGCGCCGGGGTAATAACAGGAGGCGTTTTCACCCTCGGCGTTCACGTATGTTACTACCAGCCCGGTGTTTTTGGCCTCGGCGGTGTAGAGAAATTCCGTATTAACTTTGTACTCAGCCAGGCTGTTCCTGGCCATTTGGGCGAAGGGGTCCCCGCCGACTTTGCTGATCAGATGTACATCGCAGCCGCATAGCGCTGCTTCTACGGCTTGATTTAACCCCGGGCCGGTGGTTGTGTATGAAAGTGCGGAACCGATAACGCTCTGCCCGGGTGATGGTATCTGGCTGCAGCGTATCGCCATATCCACATACGTACCGCCGATAACGACTACTTTGGGACTCCTTCCCGTATTCGTATCCATTGTCTTAGTCTTTCACAGAACTCCTTCAAGCTACATGTTCCTAAACTTTCAAAAATCCAGTATAGGTGCCTTGCGTTCGAATGCAAAGGTTTTTTTCGGACAATATTAAGCAAAGTTATTGTCGGCGGGAAGTTCCCTGCTGAATGTCCTGCTCCGTCAACCATCGCTGTAAAACCTCGATGATGTAGTCGATCTGCTCCTGTGTTAGGGGATTGCCCTTTGGGATGTGGAGCCATTTGGCCAGACAGCCCCGGCAGCAGGTCCCGGTTGCATGCTGAGCGACAAACGCCGGATGGTTCCGCATAAGTGTCTGCCGGCCGTCATTGGCCGGTTCGGCATCGGCCAGCCGCTTGGTAACAAAATCACGAGCGTGTTCGAGAACCGTCGCCAGGCCCTTATCCATCAGATACTCCGCCTCCTTGCCGGAAAGCCGAAACCGGCTGCGAAACTGCGACCGCCCAAGTGCCGCAAAAAGCTCTTCCATATCACGCATCAGTCATACCTTATACCCAATCTCGTCCCTTTAAAAAGCCGACTCTGACAGGGAATAATGTAATAAAAACGAGCGAAAAGGTCAATTTTACATCGAAAAACAAGCCATTTTCCTGAAAAAGCTGTATTTCCTATGTAGGAAATTGCCAGAATATGGGAAGTTTACTGTTGCTTATTTCCTAAAAATACGATATATCCTATATAGGAAATATCCCAATATCAGGAAAATAACAATGAGACTTACAACAGAACAGATTGTTCAATCTCTCAAAAGCGCGGATGGGAAGTATGCCCCATTGATGATAAATAGCTTGGAACAGCAGGTTTCTATGCGTGATGGATGTCAGGTTGATGCGATAATGGACTGCTCCATTCAAAATGGCCCTTCCTTCAAAGCCGTGGTGGAGATAAAAACTGTAGCCACGCCGCAGAATATTCTTATGGGTGCTCAGTTGCTCAAAGCTTACGTTGCCGGTGATAAGCAGGTGGATCAGATACCCTTGTTAGTTGCTCCGTACATAGGCACGAAACAGGCTAAGATTCTGGCGGATAATGGCATTTCATGGCTCGACCTGTCCGGCAATATGTCAATCAGGGTTTCAAACCGGATATATATTGAGCGTACCGGCAAGCCCAACCGCTTCCCCGACACCGCTCCGATCAAGAAGATCTTCCAGGGGACATCGTCTCTTGTCAGCAGGGTGCTGCTCTTGAAGCCGAAAGGATTCTCATCGTTGTATGAAATGGTTAATTTTATTAACGCCAGAAATGCGAAGATAACTTTGTCGACAGTCTCAAAGGTGGTGAAGAAACTCGATGAGGAACTCCTTATAAACAGAGATAATTCTCTTGTCTCTGTAGCTGATCCAGAGAAGTTACTGGAAAGACTTGCGCAGGGCTATAAGAATTCGACGGAACGAAAGAAGCGAAATACATACAAATTCGTAATCGAGGGTATTGAACAACTGTCTGATGGGATGACTGTCCTCTGTAAGGACTATTTAGCGTGTGGATTCTATGCGGCACAAATCAAAGGTTTGGCTGTAACGGATCAGAAGATGATATTTGTAAAAGATATAGAACAGTTCAGAAGGAAGGCTGAGAAAAAGCTGGTTTCAGTCACTCCCGATGTGGAATTTGGAAACTTCGTCATCACTGAGACTAACGATCCCGGTGTTTGGTTTAACGCTGACTACCAAATTACAGTTTCAGTTGTCGACGACATAGAATTATATCTCGAGATGACGGTTGATACTCCGAGAGGACCGAAGATTGCCGAGCAGCTCAAGCGGCGGATTTTACAGAAAGGTAATAGTGATGGACAACAGGCTAATTGAGCAATTGGCCGACCTGGCCGAGTCATTCGACAGAATCGGACTCAAGCCTGTTATCTGCGGTGGACTGGGTATCTATTTTTGCTTTCACAAAGCTGAGGGACAAGCGAGGGAAATGATTCAAGCCACTACCGATATCGATTTGATGCTGACAGAGATGCAAGTCCTCGATCAAGCCAAACGGAGAGCCATTGCTGATACAATAACCGATGGCCTTGGATATGTTGTGCGTGAAGGTTGCGAGTATTATCAATTTACAAAAGAGCCTGATCGGGAACTGGATATACTGTCACCGCCTGTTGAGGGACTTGAGGTTGATAATTTCAGGGTCAAGATTGTAAGGTCTAAGCTGCACGGCCACATTACTCCCGAAGCATGTTTTATTGAAGATGGTCTCAGGACTGTATCTTTACGAGAGTTCCTGCCGGACAGTGAAGAAAGTGGTGGTCTTGAAGTCCAGGTGCCGTCGCCGACGAATCTATTGCTCTTAAAGCTGTTTGCTTTTAATGACCGCGACGAAGGCCAGAGGCTGGATCCGGAGCGGACACAGGCTCATGCCTGGGATGTCTATGTCACAATTATGCTGACCGATAGGGAAGATTATCTTGAGGGACAGGATTTTCTATTGCGGCACAAGGATTCGGAAATAATCCGGATTGCCCGGTCAATTGTTAGCCGCAAGTTTAATACAATCGAAAAAACCGGGTGGCGGCGCGTTCTTGAGTCGTCCGATTTTTACTCTGATCACAACAGGTGGGATAAAGAAGCAATGCTGGATGAGGCCAGACGCCGTTTGATAAGGTGGTTTGATATAAAACCGGGCCGGCAGTAAACCTGAGAATGTTTGAGTAATGAACATTACCGTCACTGGGGTACGCCGGCGGCGGCCATGCAGATCGTGCTTTCTTCGGTGCCGTCGATGCCGATGATTGCGTTTACCTGGTCGTCGTAGAGGGCTCCGATTTCGCAGGAGCCGAGGTTCAAGCTAACAGCCGCCAGAGCGAGGTTCTCGGCGATGTGTCCGGCGTCGAGATAGATATAACGGTACGCACGCTGGCCGTATTTCCATTTGCAGCGTTCGAATACCGCCGTCCAGATAAAGACTGCCGCCGCTGTTGCGCACATTCCCTGGCTGAGTGCCGCCGCTGCGATTTGCCGTGAGAGGTCGCGCTGCTGTAATTGTTCGAGCTGATGCGAGCGGATTGCATAATGATAGACGCCCGGCTCCAGGGATTTAACGTTGTTGACAACCACGTAGGTCTCTATCGGGTATAGAGCTCCTGCCGAAGGAGCTGTGCGGAATTCGTAGCCGTCCTTGATTCGCTGGATGCCGGTCGATGCCCATAAGAGATACGCGAGTTGGCCCTTGCTGATCGGCTTAGCCTGGAAATCGCGGATGCTCTTTCGCTTCCGCAGCGTTTTATCAAGGCTTATGGGCTGGCTTGGCTCGAACACCGGCAGATCGGTCTTCACTGCCTGCGGATACTCCTTATACAAATCCGGCTTTGCTGCCCAGTCGAGCTTATGGCCCGACATTTTTCCCGGCTCGTACTTTGTTTCCCGTTGGAATCGATCGCCTGTACCGTCCATCTTTGCTCCTTCGTTTCTTTCGTTACCTGTCACTTACCCGCAGCACGATTTTACCGAACTGCGATGAAACTTTCATTTTCTCCAGCGCCTTATTGCCGTCGCTCAGGGCGAAGACCTCGTCGACGACCGGCTGGATTTCGTGCTTGCCGACCATATCGAGCATTGCGGAGAAATCGGCCGGCGAACCCATCGTCGAGCCGACAAGGTGCAGTTGCCTAAAGAACACTTTTCGCAGCTCCAGCTTCTCTGCTATCCCCGCGGTCGCTCCGTAGTTGACGATTGTCCCACCGGGACAGGCCATGTCGATAAGCTGGCTGTAACCGTCTCCTCCGGCCCCGTCGACAATCAGATGGATGGGCCCGAACTCGGCGTTGACCTGCGAGGCATAGCCTTCGGCAGTATAGAGAAATCCTGCCGTTGCCCCCATGGCCATCGCCTTGTTGATCTTTGCCTGGGATGATGATGTCACGATGACTGTTGCCCCGGCCGCGATGGCAAGCTGAATCGCTATGCACGCCACACCGCCGCCGATGCCTGTTATGACTACCGTCTGCGAGCTTTGCAGCCTGCCCTGTTTGAAAAGCGCCCGGTACGCCGTCAGGCCCGCCAGCGGCAGGGCGGCCGCCTGCTCGAAGCTCAGATGTTTCGGCCTGGCGAACAACTGCTCCTGCGGCACGACGATCTCTTCGGCGAAGGTTCCGTCGTCGGGCATGCCGAGGATTTTGAAATCGCCGCTCTGAACTTCCTGCCGATGCCCCCAGTTATAGCCCGGATTGATTATGACCTCCTTTTCCCGAAAGTCAGCGGTCCCGGCACCGTCCGAGCCCAGTACGACAGGGCAGCGAATACCCGGGTACAATCCCTGCGTAATCCAGTAATCGCGTCTGTTAAGTGCCGCCGCCTTGAGCTTGACGATGACCTGCCTCTTGCCGGCTTTTGGACTCGGCCGCTCCTGCAGAACAAGCAGCTGCCTGACTTCGTTCAAAACCAGTGCTTTCATGGCATATCACTCCGAATATGAATCCAAATTCTTCAAATTTCTCTCACTAATCATCCCACGAAAGTATCGAAATTCAAGCAAAAAAATGCGTTTGAAGGGCATGGAATCCACTGTTTGGTAAAAATTTAATAAAATTTTGTAAAAATCTAACAAAATAGTTGACAAGGTTGCATGTAACGTTAATATTGTAATTATGTATGATGTTTACATAACTAAATTTATTGATAATACACGCTCGATTTTGAATTCACAGCCGATAGAGCCTGTTTATCGTTATACGGCAATAAATGCCCGTTCGCAGGCGGGGCGGAGGATTTGAGATGAAGAGAATTCATGTAAATATCCCAGAAGAAACGCTGGATGTGAAGGGCCGTCGTCGCGGCGGGATTGACTTGCTCCGCAGGAGGCTGAACCTGCTGGCCGGTACGGATAAGGTGCTGATGACCATGTATGTCGAGCACGAAAACAGCTTCCGGCAGATCGCCCGGGTTTGCGGTGTCAGTGAGTCGAATGTCGCACGGAGAATTAACGGGATTATAAACCGACTGACAGACGGCCAATACATGGCCTGCCTGAGGAATCGTGACAAGCTAAGCAGATGGCAGTTGGCGGTTGCAAAGGACTACTTCTTGATTGGTCTGTCAATGAGAAAGATCGCCGGCAAGAGACGCCGGAGCTATTACAACGTTCGCGATACCCTGAATGAAATCCGGAGTATTGTGAACGCATCGGAACGGCGAGCCGGGTCGTGTTGAATTTGGCCTGCGGCAGACGCAGTACACTATATGTAATAAGTAATACGCAGTATGCAATATGCAATACGCAAGAAACAGGAGAAGCTATGACGACATACAGCATTTCAAAAAGTTTTGAATGGCAGGGCACTATCACCGGGAAAGTCGTTTCGGTCTGCCGGATGTTCGGCCTGGCGGCGGACAGGCTTACCGAACAACGTTTCACACATAAGTGCCGGCTCGAAATCGATGCTGGTGACATCGTCTATCTCACGGGCCCGTCGGGAGCTGGTAAGACGGTCCTGCTGGCGGAGCTGGAAAAAGCCGTTCCCGCCGCCGACAGCGTGAACCTGGCCGAGATACCTCTGCCGGACGACAGGACGCTGATCGACTGCATCTCCGCTGGAGGACGCCATACGGCCGAGGCGGATCTGCTGATGAGCCTTCGCTTTCTCAGCACCGTCGGCCTGAACGACTGCTTTTGCATTCTCAACCAACCGGGCAATCTCAGTGCCGGCCAGCAGTACCGCTTCAGACTTGCGATGGCCCTGGCGGCGGGAAAGAAGTTCGTCTTCGCCGATGAGTTCTGCTCGGGTCTGGACGATGTCACCGCGGCGGTGATTTCGTATCGCCTGCACAGGTTCGCAAAAAGCAACGGTACAACTTTTATCCTCGCATCCAGCCGGCACGACATCCTGTCCGACCTGGCACCCGATGTAATGATAGTCACTCAGTTGTCCGGCCCCGCTGAGGTTATCTACCGCCATAAGGCATCCCACAGCGGAAAGCATACAGGGAGCAAATAAAATGCGACGCTGTTCTGTTTGTAAAAGATTGCGAATCGTGCCGGGCTGTCTCGACGATTACAGGCGGCTTGCTCACTATCACTATCTCGGCGGTCGCACTGGTCCGGCTTCGGCTGTCTTCGTCCTGAAACGTATCCACTGTGAAACGCCGGTCGGCGTTATCGTCTATTCGAACGCTCCGGCCGTGCTGGAACTGCGAAACATCGCTACCGGCAACGTCTTTGCCGGGCTTGACAGGAGCACGCAGTTGGAGCTTTTCAACGCTAATATCCGCCGGATAAGCAGGGTGATTATCGAGCCTCGCTTCAGGAACCTCGGCCTGGCGAGCAGGCTGGTACGCCAGACAATGCCGCTGGTCAATGTACCCATCGTCGAGGCTGTAGCTGTGATGGGATGGATCAATCCTTTCCTTGAAAGAGCCGGGATGAAGGCCTACGCGGCAAAGCCTTCCGCGGCAAGCGTGCAGTTCATCGAGGCGCTCAGCATCATCGGCATCGAACAGGCCGGGCTTCTTGAGCCACTGCGCGTGCAGCGCAAATTCGACCGGCTCGGCGATTCTAAAGCCCGGTTCATCGAGCAGCAGATCCGTCACTTTCTCAAAAGCCACGGCAGACGCAGAGACATGCCCCCCGGCCTCGAACGAACGCGATACATCCTGACAAAACTAACATCACGCCCGGTCTATTACATCTGGTTCAATCCGAAATTCACAAAGGAGGATAAGCAATGCGAACAACGCTAAAAAGAAATCAAGTAACGAGCATTCCGATCGAGAAGCTCATCGCTCATCCAGGCAGTCCGAACCGGATGAGCAAGAAGAACTTTGCCCGGCTGGTTCGCAATATCGAGCGGACCGGCCGGTACGAGCCGCTCGTTATTCGGCCCTGCCCGGCGGCAAATTGTCATTCCTGCGAAAGCAGGAATCCAGAGACCGGCAAATTCACAAAGCGTGACTGCTTCCAGATCATTAACGGCCATAATCGCTGGCTGGCTCTAAAGCAGCTCGGCTATGAGACCGTCGATGCCGTCGTCTGGGACCTGGACGATTCAGAGGCCGACATACTGCTTTGTACGCTCAACCGCCTGAGAGGCTCGGATGTGCTGGCCAAAAAACTCGACCTGCTAAAAACGCTCAATCGCAATACCGAAGCCCGCGAGATGGCGAAGCTGTTACCGTTCACTCGCCCCCAGATCGAAAAGCTGCAAAATCTCAAGGTTCCTTCCTCACCTGCGAAAGTTAGCGCAAAGAGCTTCGCCGTGCCGATGGTCTTTTTCCTCAGCGCCGAGCAGCAGCAAATTGTCGCCGGAGCGCTGGTTTCGGCACCGGACAGTAACGAAAAAACCAGAGCCGCACGAAACGCCGCGGCCCTTACTTACATAGCCCAATGTGCCATTAAAGGCCCCGGATAATGCTCTGTTACATTCGAAATGCACAGTCTGTCGAAATTAAGGATTTTTATGGTCGCAGCCGGATTCCTCCACTTCGGTCCGCTTCCGACGGACCTCCAGTCGGAATGACAAAGGGACATCAGGATGAAATGGTAAAAAGGCAGGGCGGTCAGAATGGCAAAGTACAACTTGTGTTGGAATGAATTTCCGACAGAAAGGGAGACAAAAAATGGATGAAAACATTGTGATCGAGAATGTGGAGTCGGATCACTGTAAGACGATGCGAATGGAGGCCGAGCTGAAACGTGACCGGCTCGCGCAGCAGCGTGAGGCGTGGGAATGCCTGAAGTTCTTTGAGCAGACACCGAGGACCGAGGTGCAGTTCTTCATGCGGTTCGAAACATTGCCACGCGAGGACGTCACGCTGCTAAAGTCCTTTTACGGCGTCGATACGAACGATGAGCTGTTTGCCATGATCTGCCGCTTCTGGAACGTATAAACAACATACATATCGAAAAGCTGATGAATCATCCGGTGTGCCGCTGCATTTGCCGGATGAAAAGGACTGCAAGCGTCCGTGCTTACAGCTCCTTGTGAGAAATTGCCTCTTCAACAAAGATAACTATTAAAGCGTTCTTTTGAACCAGGGCATCGATTGGATATCGTGTCGATACTCTGTCAGATTAATTTACTGTTACCTGGATAGTAAAGGCCTTCAAAGGCTCAACATCTTCCCATGATCTGTGATAAACGAGTTCGAGGGTCATCTGCCCTGCACTTACGGCCTTGAAGTGGAAGATTTCCCAGCCGCCGGCGCCGACAATCGGGGGCTCAGAAGTCTCGGATGACTTAAACTCTGCCTGGCCAAACTGCTTCAGGATAGACTCATTATCTTCTACCAGTTCCCACCTGTACCCGGTGGAGGGATTTGATTCGAGTGTAACGACAAGTATCCGGCCCAACTCAAGCTCGACCTGGCTGCCGTCATCTTCATCATCGACATTGACCTCTATCGGCAACAGCTCAGGTGCCGACGCATACAGACGAATGTCGTCAAAGTAAAATGTACCACTGGCACCATTGCCATCAATCCCAATACTCATCGCAGTAACATTCTGCAGGTTTACGCCTAACGATGCAAGGTCTATATTCCACTGCTTCCATCGTACTCGCTGAATGTCAGGCGTATCACCGTCATATACCACCTTAGAGCCGTTGACCTTTACATACAACTGCCCGGTGTTCCCCGCACTGCCGTGGAAGTACAGCACTAATGTCTGAATGCCGGCTTTAGTCCAGTTTTGCGGAACAGCAAAAGTATGTTCGGCCTCTGAATATGCTGCACCGGCGGTGTTGCTGTAAAACAGCGGCATCGCCTGCTCGCCGCCGTGGACAATCGCAGTCTCAACGAAATGCTCATCGTTAAGAAAATCGGGATTCGGATGACCTACAGTCGATCCGTTAGCAAGATTCTCGTATCCATCTGACCACGCAAAATATACCGTGTAGGGTTCATAGTCGTTATAGTCCTCGAAATCATCCACGATAAGGAACTCTTGCGTGGTAAAGCTCCAGACGTCCCCTCTGTGTATCGTATCGTCGGCCCTGACCTCGTCGATTCGCCAGTAGTAACTCTGGCCTAATTCAGGAGCTTCTGGGAGTGTATAAATGACAAGGTTCTGGCGGCCTCGATAAATGCCCGTCGTATCAGTGACATCGGCATTGTTCACATCGTCGAAATCGGTTCCGAAGTACACATCGTGCTGGACCGCAGTCTCCCCGGCCATCCAGAAAAGTGGGCCGGCCTCCGGCAGATCCACTATTGTCCCGGGAGTGGGAGCCACAGCCCGGGCCTTCTCCGGGTCAGCAGGGGCCGGAAGTACGCCCTGTACTTTCATTTGGACCCGGTACACAGATGTTCCAGCGGTGATGAACAATGTCCGATTGTTTTCACCACCGAACGCACAGTTCGTTGTTGCCTCCGGCGTAACGATATCCCCAAGGTGAATCCCCTCACTATCGTAGACCTGTACGACTGCCATGCTCGCCACGTATAGGATACCCCTCATGTCCACTTTCATTCCGTCGGGCGAAATAAATTCAGTGAAAACACGACGGTTTGCCAGCAGACCGTCGGGCTGTACGTCGAAGGCATATATCGTGCCGGCCCCCATATCCGCGACGTACAGCACCTTCTCATCAGGAGAGAATGCCAGACCATTGGGGCTAACAATATCGGCCTCCAACAACTCCAGCGTCTCGCCGTCTGGTGACAAACGGTAAACGCCCTCGAACGGGAGTTCCTGTGTACCCGGTATGCCGTATTCTGCCGTCAATCCCCAGGGAGGGTCCGTAAAGTAAATGCTACCGTCAGATTTGACAACCGCGTCGTTCGGGCTGTTCAGGCGGCTCCCGTTATACTCACGAGCCAGCGTCACAATTGTTCCATCAGGTTCAGTTCGAGAGACTCGTCTATTGCTGTGTTCACACGCTATCAATCTTCCCTGCCTGTCGAATATCAGACCATTGGCGTGACCACTGGGTGAACGGAAGGTCTCCACCGTACCATCGGGCACCCACTTGTAGATGGTATTGGCAGGGATGTCGCTGAATAACAAGTAGCCATCAGGATGCCATACCGGTCCTTCCGTGAATATGAAACCGGTCGCAATCTGCTCGAGTGTATCGGCTTCGACCAGTTTATCAATACCAGCAGCCTGACCACGGAGCACTAAGCCTCCGACAATTCCGAACAACAGTAGGGCCATTCGTGAAAAGCCTATCTGTCTCATTTTACTCCTTCCCTTCTGCACGTTATGGCAAAATAACCGAAGAAACACCGTTGCTTTCTGCGGTGCTCTAACGTGCTAACGCTTTGTTTTCTTAGGGTCTCACTGCCCGGTTGTAAATGCGGATGTCGTCGATCAGGCCGGAGAAGTAGGTTCCCGGTTGCATTGCCTTACCAGTACCGATATACAGACCGCTACTTGAAGCCTCCAGACCATCTTGTGTGTCTTCAGCCACCACAACATTGTCAACGTAGAGCATCCTGTGTGTACCATCCCAAATAAAACCTATCCTATGCCAGTTGCCATCAGTAATGTTTGTTTGTGAAAGCATCGGACCACCGGTCGGGCCGGGACCTGCAAGCTCTGTCATCAGGTTACCTTCTACTGGATCAGCCAAAAGCCAATTCGCACCGCCTATTTTCGACAAAATAACTTGATCTGGAGCACCGCCCTTGATCCAGATGAGAACACTGAATGGCCCTTCTGTGGGATTCGGATTTGAGCTGATGATAACACAGTCATCTTTACCATCCAACTGAATAGCACCGTCCACCTGCCCGCCAGTCGGCTGCCAGTGGGGATCGCCAAAGGTAACAGCATCGTTGATACCAACACTATTCTGTGCGATGGTGCCCTCCGATTCATCAAGTGCCCAGTGAGCTACGAGCGTGGGATCGTTCACATCCTGCCCCCAATACTGCATGACGACCTCTAGGTCCTGGACTTCTACAATGCCGTCTCCGAAAGGTGGTGGAGCAATATCAATAGATGGCTGATCCTGGTTCCAGTGTTCAATGAGTATAATCAGATCCTCGATATCGACTTTCCCGTCCCCGTTAAAGTCTGGAAGGAACCGGAAACCAAGAATCACTGAGGCAACGATTTTCGCCATCACCTTGGCTCCTTCTGTATTCGGGTGGATGCCATCTGGGAACAGATGTCTCGATTCTTCCAGCGGTGTGTATAGATCGATCAGTTGTACCTCCTTATATGTCGGCAACTGGTCGATGAGTGGGATTATCTGCTCTCTGATCACGATGTTGTCATGGTAAGGACTCGAAAACACTGGAGGTGGATAGCCGACAAATATCTTAGGCTGACTGGGTAGCTGTGCAAAAGCATCAATCAATGCGAGGTAGTCGGGAATGAAATCATCCTTGTGCGCCCAGTTAGGTGGCCACGAGTCGTTAGTGCCTAACATTATGATGACCACCTCTGGTTCAGACTCCAGGGCACGGTTATATGCAGATTGTACTACATAAGGCATATGGCCTTTTCTCAACAATGTGGCACCGCTGACGCCAAAGTTCTGTGTTTCCCACTCATTGTCGACCTCCTGCAATATCCTGGCCAATTGCGCTGGGTAGCAATTAGATGCCCGATTAGGAAGGCCGTACCCATACGTAATGCTGTCACCCACACATGCCACAAGCTTTGCGTTAGCCACGTCCACAGTTAGGCTGAACACTAATGTTAAAATTAATATAAGTGAAATTTTCTTTTTCATTTTACGATCCTTTCACATCTTGTTAATTTTTTCACGCCGCATCTTATGCGCACATGTTGTAGTAAATTTTGTTTCGACCAGATACCGCTGATTGCAAGCCGCATGGAG
>DQCG01000405.1 GCA_003533825.1 Phycisphaerales bacterium | reverse complement strand
TTGTCCTCAAGGCGGTTTCGGTGAGCGGCCATACCCAGTGTTTCGTTGCGGAAGAACACGCCGTCCCGGTGGTTCAAGCGGACAACGTTCCGGCTCAAAATGTTGTCGGAATCCTTGTGCCCGATTGAGATGCCGAATCGATGATTGCCTTGAAGGACGTTGTTCGTGAACGTGCCGTGCCGGACTCGCCAGCACAAAAACAGGCCGTCTGTTCCATTATGGCTGGCGAGACAATTCCGCACCTGCGGCCGCTGGGAACCGCTTCCCGGATGGATGCCGAGATAGTTGTTATTTTCGCTGATGCAGCGGACTACGGTAACATCATTAGACTGCTGGAAACTTATGCCGTCGCCGTTGTAGTTTCGCACCGAGCAGTCTTCGATGACCGTACCGAATGCACGATACAGAAATATCCCGGCGCCCCGGCAGCCGTTCAGATATACGTTGGAATCTTTATTGCCGTCAATCGTGAGACTTTCGATCCGTGCTCCTTCGATGTTATAGCCGCTGACAACCGGGAAAACCGTCGCCGCCCTGGCCTTGTTGGCGACCATGCAGTCGGCCATCAGCGGCTTGTCGAATGAGAACGTATTGCCGTTTTGACCTGTGATCCGGGCGACGGTGGTGTGAAATCCCCCCGCGCGGTCGTCCCAGATGGCGACGCCGTAGCCGACCTCGAAACCTGCCGGGTCCTGCACAGTGAACTGCTGCTCGCCGAAGTCGCCGTCGAGGGCCAGCGGGCAGATAACCCCGTCGGCCTTTCGGAGAATCGTCTTGCCTTTTATGCCTTTGATTGTCACGTTGGCTCGCAGATGCAGCGAATCGTACATAACGTACCGGCCTTCGCCGATCTCGACGGTTCCGCCTCCCAGGCCGGCGATATAATAGACCGCCGCCTGAAGCGCGCGGTTGTCGCCGCCTGTGATATCAGCGTTCTTCATCCCGACAGTAATGCTCGGCAGCTTTTTCATTTCCGAGTGCATCGCGGCGGGCAATTGCTGCTCATCCGGCGGGGGGGAGAAATCCTTTTGAGCCTCCGACGCATACGGAATCCCGGCCGAACCGAGAACGCATGTAATCACAAAGAGTGATAAGAGGAGATTAGTTTTCATTGTCTTGGCCCCTGATAAAATGAATTTTTTCATGACAGCTAAGTTAATTTCCCTTCAATTTGTTTCAATGTTCTCATCGACTCGTTAGCGATTGTTTTGCCGCCGGGAGAGAAATCGAATACTTCCAGAGAAATCCAGCGGTTGTATCCTTTATCTTTCAGCACCTGAAACGCCTTGACGTAGTCGTTTACGGCTGTCCCTGTGCCGAGGTGCTTGCCGCCCATTTCCTGTACGTGAACGTGGTGAATATTCTTGTAGTACTTTCTCACCAACACGTCGAAAGGCTCGGTTTCATCAACGGTGTTATTGAAATCGAACATCATCCCTATCGCCGGGTGGCTAACTTGCTCGGCCAACTGAAGCGCCTCGGCAAGCGTATTAACAACATCGGTCGTTCTGTTTCCCAGAGGCTCGATAAGTATTTCGATACCTCGCTTCTGAGCGTGGTCGGCGACGGATGCGAGGCCTTCGGCGAAATATTTTTTCGCCTGCTCGACGGAAATACCCCTCGTATTTCTCTGCTTCGGCGAGCCGAAAATCATATAAGAGCCACCGAGGTCGCCGCAGAAATCGATGAGTTTATCAAGATATGCGACGGTTTTGCGGCGAACTTCGGCGTCCGGCGTCGTAAAATGCAGTCCTTTCGGCGGCGGCGCAAGCAGCCAGTGCAGGCCGGCGCATTCGAGGCCGGCATTTCGCATTATCGAGACCATTTTTTTGCGTCCCGACGGAGTTATTTCCTGCACGCCTTCTTTGACGAGAGTAAACGCCGCAATTTCGACTCCCTCGTAGCCGGCTTCACTAATAATCCGGCATTGCTGAGCCCAGCTTAATTCCGCCATGCTCTCGTTGCACATCGCGTATTTGAAGCCGGCCCATTCGCCGGAAGCCGCCTCGTTCTTATGGCAGTTCAGTGTCAATCCACTCAGTGCGGCGGCGCTTAGAATACTCCCCGATGCTCTGATAAAATCTCTGCGACTATAATTTGACATGGTTCTTCCCCTGCAACATTTCAATTCATTCCCCGAAATAAGTACTGTTCATATATGGGAATTCTTCTGTCATATCGTACGACGTTTGAAGATTATATAGTATTCTCCCGGCAATTGGAATAGTGATTAATATTGGTTTTTAATCCGGATGTATGGGAAAGACGTGACGAAATCGTCAAATGATGCCATAATATCTGTATAAACTGAAAGGAAGATTTAGAATGAACGATATTTTAAACAGACGTGATTTTTTGAAAAATGTAGGCTTGGGTGCTGCGATCAGCCTGCAGAAACATTCACCGGTGTTCGGAAGGAGCGGGATCTCTACACTTGCAGAGCAGCCTAATATTGTTTTTATCCTGACGGATGACCAGCGTTTCGACGCTATGGGCTGTGTGGGCCATCCCTGGCTCAAGACGCCGAATATGGATCGCCTGGCCGCAGAAGGCGTTTTGTTCAAAAACGCATTTGTGACGACGTCGCTGTGCAGCCCTTCAAGGGGGAGTTTTCTGACGGGCTGTTATGCGCACAGGCACGAAGTCTTTCGGAACAACGGGATGGATCCAAAGCAATCAGTTGCGACTTTCCCTGAACTCCTGCAGAAAGCCGGCTACGAAACTGCGTTCGTTGGAAAATGGCACATGGCCAGGAAGAATTCTCCCCGTGCGGGATTCGAGCATTGGGTGAGCTTTACCGGGCAGGGCAGGTACGACAAGAATAAGCTCAATGTCGATGGGCAGAACGTCCAGTCCGACACCTATGTGACCGATGACCTGACCGATTACGCGGTTCGATTCCTGAAGAAGCGACACGAAAAACCTTTCATGCTATATCTTAGCCATAAAGCTGTGCACGGGCCGTTCGCGCCGGCCAAGCGGCATGCGAATCTCTATTCCGATGTCGAGATCGAATCCCGGCACAATCCTAAAGATAACCTGGACACGAAGCCCCCGTGGGGCAGGAAAATGGATCCGAAGTGGAAAAATCAGATTCTTGCTTACTATCGCTGCCTGGCGGCGGTCGATGAGAGCGTGGGCCGTGTTTTGCAAACGCTCGAACAGATAAATGCTCTCGATAATACCGTTGTGATTTTTGCCGGCGATAACGGTTATTTCCACGGCGAGCACGGCGGGATGTGGGACAAGCGGGCCGCATACGAGCCTTCGATGCGAATACCGCTTCTGATGAGATATCCCTGCCTCGTTGAGCCTGCGACGATCTGTGACGAGATGGTGCTGAATATCGATCTGGCGCCGACTATCCTCGAACTGGCGGGAGTTCGAAGCCTCGGTACGATACAGGGTCAAAGCTGGCTTGACGTGCTCAAGGGCCGGCCGGGACGCAGCAGTTTCCTGTACGAATACTTTCAGGAAGCCGACCGTAAGTACAAAAGACCCACAATACTTGCCGTCCGGACAAAACGATGGAAATATGTCACGTATCCTCTCGACGACAGCCTGACCGGCGAATTATACGACATGCTCAAGGATCCGGATGAACTCAATAATCTTATTGGAAATCCCGATTGCATCAATATCATAGAGAAAATGAAAAAGGAGCTTGAGCAGTTGAAAAGGGAGACTGGTTTTCGTTATCCGGAACAGAAAAGATTATAGTGATGAATATGTTATTAGGAGTCGGTATGTTGAGACTAAAATTTCTTTTTGTGGCTTTTGCTTTTTGTCTTGTAAACGTGAACCTGGTATTGGCCGGTGAGCGGGCCGGCAAGCCGAAGGGCTACTCCATTCCGCTGATTGACCTGGCCGGCGAGACTTCCCGCCAGGTAATCGTCGATAAAGAGCCGGGCCAGTATCTCGGCCATCCGACGACGGTCCTGCTGGAGGATAATAAGACCATTATTACGGTTTACCCGAAAGGGCACGGGCGTGGGGCTATTGTGATGAAAAAGAGCGCCGACGGCGGTTTGACCTGGTCGCAGAGGCTGGCTGTGCCGGATAACTGGGCGACGTCGCAGGAAGCGCCTACGCTCTACCGGGTAATCGACCCGGCGGGCAAGAAACGGCTCATCATGTTCTCGGGATTGTATCCCATCCGGATGGCAGTCTCGGAGGATGACGGCAGGGCGTGGACGCCGCTTCGACCGATTGGGGATTTCGGCGGCGTCGTTGCGATGGGCTCTCTTGTACGGCTGAAAAATGGGGATTACATGGCCCTCTTTCACGATGACGGCCGTTTTCTTCGCGGCGCCGGCAAGAGGACAAAATTCCAGGTTTTCAAGACGATTTCCAAAGACGGGGGTCTTACATGGGGCCAGCCGGAGGTAATAACGGAACATCCGGTGGCGCATCTGTGCGAGCCGGGAGCGATAAGGTCGCCGGGCGGCGGACAAATCGCACTGCTGCTGCGCGAGAACAGCAGGAAATACAATTCTTTTGTCATTTTCAGCAACGATGAGGGGCGTACCTGGACAAAACCTATTGAGTTACCTGGCGCATTAACCGGTGACCGTCATACGGGCCGGTACGCGCCCGATGGGAGGCTGTTTGTTACTTTCCGTGACACCACTCACCAAAGCCCGACGAAAGGCGACTGGGTCGGATGGGTCGGTAAATACGATGATATCGTCAATGGCAGGGAAGGTCAGTACCGTGTCCGGCTCATGGACAACCACAAAGCAGCGGATTGCGCATATCCCGGCCTGGAGTTGCTGCGGGACGGGACATTTGTCACGACAACATACGGCCACTGGATAGAAGGCCAGTCACCGTTTATCATGAGTGTTCGCTTCAAAATGGAAGAAATTGACGCCAAAGCACGTTCGATAAATTAAAAGGAGATTTCGAGATGAAAAAGAAGATTGAGCTTGTTTTAATGCTGGTGCTTTTGCTGGCATCGAATTCGATTGGCCGGCAAAGAGCACAACAGCCTGTGGAATTGAGGAAAATATCCGACAGGCTGTTTGAAATTGTCGGTGGAAGGGGCGCGCAGGGCGGAGCTTACATCGGCGATGACGGTGTGCTCGTGATCGATGCGAAGATGGACAAGTCATCGGTCGACCAGGTCATCGGAGCAATTAAGGGAATAACCGACAAGCCAATCAACTACCTCGTGAATACCCATAGTGACGGCGATCATGTGGCGGGCAATCGCTTTTTCCCCGAAACGGTAACCATCGTAGCACACGATAACTGCCGGAAGGATTTTTTCCTGCCCGGCAGAAACGGTGCTGCTTCTCAATGGGTCAAGCCGGACCTGGCGCCTTTCGTACCATCGGTGACATTCAGCGACAGGATGAGCATACATCTTGGCTCGAAAACCGTCGAGCTGTGGTATTTCGGTGTGGGCCATACGACGGGAGACCTCGTCGTCTATTTTCCCGAAGAGAAGACCGCCTTTATAGGCGACCAAATATTTCTGGGCAGGGCCCAGCTTATCCATTCTTATAAGGGGGGAAATTCGTTCGAGCATGTAAAAACACTGACTAAAATGCTTGAGACGATAGAAGCCGAGAAATTCTGCAGTGGTCACAGCGAAATGACAAATCGCGCCGGGATTAAGAATCATATTGGCCGGATGAAAAAGCGGCAGGAAAAAATCAGATCGCTAATCGCCCAGGGAAAGAGTACCGAAGAGATAAAAGGCGAATTCGAACAGGGCGAATCCAGGCTGGTCGAGTCTATATGTAACGAGATAAAGAATCCCTCGCCGCGATAGAGTTCGTTTAGATAAAGGGATGATTCTTAATTTATTCAAACTGATCGATTTGCGACCATCCCCAAAACCTGCGGTTTTGAGGCTGCCAACCGGTTTCAATCAATTCTATTGAGTGGCAGCCTCATCCCGATTGTCATTATCTGCCTAAAACACGTCCAAGGCGGGGATGGTGATGTCTTTCCCCTGACTATACACGTACCCTGCGAACGATGTCTGAGCAATTGTCTACGGTAGTGTCGACGGATCGAGAGACAGGATGTTGGTTATCAAGATAGTGTCAATCAACATGCCGTCCTCACGCTTGGCGATTTCCAGAGTATAATCGCCGTCGGCAAGCGTCCAGTTCACAACCTCGCTAAGATGGTCGCTGCTGTGAACTTCGTCCCAGACCCACTGGCTCCCCGGCTCTGCCTCGTTGAACCTTACCCAGCCTGTGCCGGGTTGGTCGGGATCCTCATGCGTCTGATTTATCGCTCCTACTATCCTGATCCATAAGGAGTCGTCATCGACAGTTGGGGTTATGATCCGGACAACTACCTTGTAATCTCCTGTGCCGGCGGTGAAGTTGTAAGCGGCAATCCACTCAGGTCCGGGCGCGGTGTCGAAGTCATCGCCGTCACCCAAATCCGAGCCGATGTTTTTCCCGCCGGATGCTGTTGGGTCGTCGTAGGTCCGCCAGCTTGCTCCAAGGTTGTCGGCTGTTTCTGCTTCTATCCATACTTCTGTTGGTGGTGCCGCTGCAGGTATCAATCCGATGTCGTCGAGGTAGATGGTCCCTGTACCACCGGCCTGAGGATTGCTCCTGTTACCAAGACCTAAAGTAATCGAATTGACATTGGTAAGGTTCACGCCCTGATCTGCAAATTCCTGAAGGTCGATAATCCATTCGGTCCACTCGCTTGCTTGTGCCGCGATCGGATTATGGTTAGTCACCACAGCACTGTTATTTAGAACAACATACATCGGTTCGGCGGCATTTGAAGTATCGCCGATGTACCAAATAGCCAGTCTATTGGCACCTTTTACGGTCCAGTCGCGATTGGTAGTCAATGTCAGAGTCGCTTCGGATTTGCCAACGGTGTTATCGTAGTCCATTGGCATTGACTGGAAACCGCCGTGAACAATAGTCTGCTCGGCAAGGGGAGGATTGGCATGACCAACGACAGAACCGTTTATTGCCGGAGTGTCGTACCCGTCCACCCAGGCCAGATATATCCTGTTGCTGCCGGGTTCACCTTCATTAATGTCATTGTATGACTCAAAATCATCCACAACGAGAGACTTGGTGGTTGTAAAGCTCCACACCTCGCCCGGCCACATCGATGGTGTCTCGGCGTCATTTACCTCATCAATTCGCCAGAAGTAAGTCTTGCCGAGGTCGAGTGACAGCGGCCCGTGGCTGGCTTCGGTCACTGCAGTGACAGGTGAGGTGCCGTCCACTACGACCTGTCGGTCCTCGCTGAAGTACACATCGTGCCTGTCCGCTCCTCTTCCCGCTCTCCAGGTCAGATCCGGATCCAGAGTTACGTCAAATGCTCCCGAAGGTGGATTGGGTTCTCTCGCCTGGACAGGAATCGACATGAAACGAACCTCGCTAAGGCCAAACATAGGAAGGATGTCTCCCCAGTTGCTGTTGGCCGTGAGCCGAACGAACTTTGCACCAATACCACCCATGTCGATAGTAGTGTTATGAGAGTAACCGGACGCACCGGTTCCCCGGCCGAACTCGTGTGTAGTACCCAATGTCATGAAATCGAAGCCATCGTAAGAGTATTCGATCATAACATCTTTAAATCCCAGCCCGAACTCCGGCTCCAGACTCTCGTTAGAATTCCACACTAACATCTCATGGAGTTTGTAAAGGTTGTCGAACTCGAACATAATCCACGTTGGCTGCGGCCCGTCAATACTGCTCATCCACATACTGTCTATACAATTGTTTCCATGGAGCAGGCCGGTGCTGTCGAGCCCCGAGCCGTTTACGACATTTCCGGGTTTCTTATCCAGCGCACTGCTCGATGCCGTTGCGGTGACATTCTGAATCTGATAGGCAAGCAGCTCGGTCGTGAAGTTCCAGATATCACCCTCGAATACAGTGCCGTCCGGCGCGATCTCATCGACGCGCCAATAGTAAGTCGTGGCGAATTCGAGTCGCTGAGGCACCGCGTAGCTGCTGGGTGTCAGGGTGATTGCGTCGACTCCATTGCTGACGTCGTCGATGTTCTCACTGAAGTAGAGTTTGTGCCCGTTGATTGGGGAGACACTGTTTCCCGCCGTCCAGCTAAGGACCGCATCTCTCGGTACATCAGTAGCCCCGTTAGCAGGGATTGGAGTATTGGCCGTGCTGGGGGCGACTATTATAGCATTTCGATAATCGCCATCAGTGGGAACATAGTTGGGATTATCTGTCCACATGAAAACGTCCCAGAACACAGTATTATCGCCTTGCCTGTGAAAGATGTACATCGTGTTCTCGCCGTTTTTAAGTTCTTTGGTATGACCATCTGCGTGGCTGGATGTGTCCCATGCCCAGGGAGGCCCGGCGTTTTTGTCGAAAAGCCGGTCGTCGCCGTTAGTAAATTCTGCTGCCGTCATGGTTCCGGGGAAAGGCGGGCCGGAAGGAACCTCCGGGTCATCCGGGTCTCCCTCGACAATCATCCAATCCGACTGATTTTTCGGATTTATTACTCGTCCCCAGAAATACCAGGTGCCGCCCGTGCCCCCGGCCATGCTGA
This sequence comes from Phycisphaerales bacterium, assembly GCA_003533825.1. Lineage (GTDB taxonomy): Bacteria > Planctomycetota > Phycisphaerae > Sedimentisphaerales > Anaerobacaceae > JAFGPJ01. Next base: position 3,022 of record DQCG01000405.1, on the reverse strand, counting down.
TATCGAACGTCCAGCGAATCATGCCGCCGACGCCGCCGGCCCGGCTGACCGCCTGACCAAACGCACCGTCCTCGTCAACGACCGGGAAATACTGATCACTACCGGGATTGCGTTCGTCGAACTCCTCGGCTTCGAACCAGATCTGATGGCCTCCTCCATAGCTGGAAATCTTGAAGTTCTTCACGGCACGGACCGGTGTTGCCAGCAGCAGCAATGTTACCAGGACGCCCAATGTGATGTGTTTTGCTGACTTGTGAGACATTTTGGTTCCTCCTTCTAAAAGAATAAGAATTACAAAACGAACGATGACAATTCACGCTTCGATTTAACTCGGTGTTCACCCACCCGGGGAAATTTGCGAATGACTTGAGACAAACTCCTTTTTTCCAAAGGCCATCAACCCTAATAAAATCCTTTTATCCCAGACAAACAATCTTACCGTCAAGGAAAACTCCTCAAACTTAGGATTCTTTATTGAGCAGGAATTTCCCGTATGTACTTCACTGAAGCGCTCCTGCTTATCACAAGTCCAATAATACAAAGATTTCGTCTCAATGTCAATGATATTCCGGTAGGAAATCCGGGATAAACATTTTTTTAATCTTGAAACGACTCCTCATAAAACTTGTACGGACTCGATTTCATGCCTACTCCAGAATAAGTATTCTGTCCGGCATGATTGGATTTCTCGACGTAGAGGCGAAATCCGCACACGTTTCGCTCTTGTCGAGCCATTTCCTTCAGGAATTCGTAGAGCTTTCTGAAAACTCCCCGCCGGCGAAACTCCGGCCTGACATAAACGCTCTGAATCCACCAGAACAGGCCGCAGCGCCAGTCGCTCCACTCGTATGTCACCATGCAGCAGCCCACAATTTCATCGGCTATTTCGGCGACAACATAAAAGCCATGTTGCGGATTTTTAAAAAGCATTTGTACGCCCTGAGTGACTATGAGCGGCGAGAGCTGTTTCTGCTCGCTCTCCCGGGCCAATGCGGTGTTGAATTTCACAAGCGTATCTATATCTTTTTCTTGTCCGGTTCTTACCGATACAGCATCCGGCATCGTTTTCACCTCATCTCTCTAAGGGCTCTTAAACGGCGGCGTTCATTTCAGCGGAATCATTATAACCGAAGACGGAAGATTATTCAGCAAAGAATCAATTTCCCGTTCCGACATGTTTTGCCCTTGATTTGTGCGGGTTTTACCGGTATTTCGTAATCGTATATTTCGGGCGCAGGATGGCTGCGTGACGGCAGGAAAATATTTTGGGCAGATAAAAGGAGTTTCGGGGCGCAAACTTCAGCGCCCGGAATGAACGCCTGTTGAAGACAAAGAATCTTATCAAAAATGCAGTGGTTGTCATCGTCCTTGTTATCGGATGTGGTCTGCTCACTTATTTCGCACCCGGCGGCGGGGAAAATCAAACCACGGCAATGTGGTACAGCGTCATTCCGCCGATGACGGCCATTTTGCTGGCTTTTCTGACGCATCACGTCCTGCTAAGCCTGGGGATTGCGATTGTCGCCGGCGGTTTTCTCACTTCGGTTCCGCAGGCCCCGTTAAGTGCCGGAGCCTGGCTGGAAGGTCTAAGAGCGGTAAGTACCTTTGTAACGAGTACTGTGACAAGCAGGACAAACCTTTTGATACTCTCCTTCATACCGCCCATATTTGTGATGATAGAGGTAATTATGGCCTCGGGAGGATTCCGGGGGATTATCGTATGGCTACTGAAGTGGGTTAAAGGCAGGAAATCAGCCCAGGCCGCAACCGCTCTTATGGGGGTGCTGTGCTTCATCGACGACTATACTAATGCTATTGTCGTCGGCTCGATGATGCAGCCGATTACCGACCGGTTTCGCGTCAGCCGGCAAAAACTTGCCTTTCTTGTTGACGCCACAAGTGCACCAGTCGCGGGGATAGCGGTGGTCAGCACATGGATCGCTTACGAGGTCGGCCTTCTTCGTCAGATTGCGGAAAAACTCGAAATTGACAAGAGCGGATATTCCATGTTTTTCGATGCCCTGAGTTTCCGTTTCTATTGTCTGTTGATGATTGTTTTTGTTTTTGTGCATATTCTAATGGATCGCGACTTCGGGCCCATGAAAGCTGCCCAGGAGAGAGCAAAAGCCAAACATACGCCGGAAGAAAACGGTTTTCAGAATTCAGAACATAAGTCCGGCCGAGCTCTCAACGCCCTGATCCCCTTAGCCGGACTTCTGATATTTCATTTTACAGGCCTCTGGTTCGACGGAACGTCCAAACTAAAAAACGATATGCTCGAATGGCAGGCCGCAAGCCTGACGACTGTCGTCGAGAATATGCCCCCGAAACCCGTTGATATCGAAGCTCTTGCTCCGGGAAGCTGGGTCTATTGGCGAGAGGTTATCGGCCACGCTGAGAACAGCCCTCTGGTTCTCGCATGTGCCGCACTGTTCGGCCTGACGCTGGCCTTGCTGTTCTCGCAGATATTCGGATCGCTAAAATTGCCTGTGATAATCAGTTGCTTTAAGCGGGGCTTCAAGCGGGCGATGGTTCCATTTATGATATTGATTACCGCCTGGTCGCTTAAGAACTGCTGTGACGAGCTGAGGACGGGGGAGTTTCTCACAACAATTCTTGCCGGCCGGGTTCCGCCCTATTTGTTCCCGCCGATTCTCTTCCTCGTTGCGTCGCTGACCTCGTTTGCTACCGGGACCAGTTACGGAACGATGGCGATTCTGATCCCCACGGCCATACCGATTGCCTTTGCATTAGACAACGGCTACGGCCTGACCACGATGATAAGCCTCGGAGCGGTGCTGGACGGCGCGATATTCGGCGATCATTGCTCGCCGATCTCCGATACGACAATCATCAGCTCTACGGCCAGTTCCTGCGAGCTGATGCGGCACGTTCGTACACAACTGCCTTATAGCCTGTTAGTTGCCGCAATTGCCTTAGCCTTCGGATACATTCCGAGCGCTCTCGGCCTTGCACCCGGTTTAAGCTTTGCCCTGGCGATTTCGGTCATCGTGGTTTTTTT
>DQCG01000593.1 GCA_003533825.1 Phycisphaerales bacterium | reverse complement strand
ACATCAAGCTCGGTATGACTTATCCCTTCTGTGGCGACAAGATCAGGGATTTGGCCAAAAGTGTCAAGAAATTGTATGTCGTCGAAGAGTTGGATCCGTTTCTGGAGGAACATGTCAAGTCGCTGGGAATCAAATTCTCGGCTAAGGACCCATCCTTTAGAATAGGCGAGCTGACTCCCGAATCCATGCCGGCTATTGTCGCGGGCAAGGTCAAACGCGAGAAAAAGTCGGCAAAGCGCAAGCCGAGGATGTGCCCCGGCTGCCCGCACCTCCACACGTTTTCGATACTTAAGAAGCTGGATTACTTCGTTGCAGGCGATATCGGTTGCTATACCCTGGCGTGTCTGCCTCCCATTTCGGCGCTTCACTCGTGCATTTGTATGGGTGCGGGTGTGACTTTTAACGAAGGTTGGCACAAAGCCGCTCCAAAAGAAAAGATTGTCGGCGTGCTGGGGGATTCGACGTTTATCCATTCCGGTGTAACCGGCCTGATAAACGGCGTGTACAATAAGGCCAAGGGGATAATCTTCATACTGGATAATTCGACAACGGCCATGACGGGCGGTCAACAGCACCCGGCCACGGGACTGACAATCCGCAATGAGCCCACAAAGAAGCTGATTCTCGAAGACCTCTGCAGGGCTTGCGGGGTCGACAACGTGGACGTCGTGGATCCGAAGAATCATGCAGAATTTGAAAAGCTTGCCAAAAAACGAATAAAAGAGGATGCCTTATCCGTAATAATTTCGAGGCATCCGTGTCAATTACTAAAAAGATAGTTTTATACAAAAAAATGAAGAACTTAGTCTATAACATCACATTCGGGGGAGTAGGGGGGCAGGGAATTCTTAAGGCATCCGAAATATGCAGTTGGGCGGCGATGTATGATGGATTCCATGTCAAGAAGTCAGAGGTTCACGGAATGGCTCAGCGCGGCGGCTCGGTAGAGTCGCACGTTCGGTTCGGAAAGCAGGTATACTCGCCTCTGATTGTCGTCGGGGGCGCCGACTACCTCGTGTGTTTTCATGTCGAAGAGCATGACCGGCTGAAAGCGTTTCTCAAACCGGGCGGCAAAGATTTGATAGGCTATCTCGATAAGGCCAGGGCCGTGATTGAGAACCCGAGGCATCTGAATACTCTTCTCGTGGGTGTGCTTTCGGCGAGCCTGCCTGTTAGTACGGGTTCCTGGTTAAAGGCAATTGAGACTGTATTTAAGAAAAAGATTGTCGAGGAAAACAAGGGAGTCTTTCTTAAAGGAAGGGAAATGGGACAAAAATGATTTGGAAAGAACAAGTCGAGTGTGTAGATCCTTCAGACCTGAAGAATCTGCAATCGGATTACCTGAGGAAACTTATTGCTTATATCTACAACAACTGCCCGGTTTACAAGGAGAAAATCGACGATGCTGGTCTCAGGCCGGAAGACATTAAGAGTATCGACGATATTAAGAAATTGCCCTTTACGACCAAGGTCGATATGCGGGACAACTATCCCTATGGCCTGTTTTCAGCCGATCAAGACAAAGTACGAGAGATTCACGTCTCAAGCGGTACCACAGGCAATCCGACTTTGGTAGGGTACACGAAGGATGATATGAAGCTATGGTCGGAGGTTATGGCCAGAACTTTGTGCTGTGCCGGAGCCGAACCCGGCGATACAATTCAAAATGCGTACGGCTACGGATTGTTTACCGGCGGACTTGGATTCCACTACGGCGCGATGGAAATGGGATTGAGGATAATACCGACCTCCGCTGGCCAGACCGCACGGCAGTTGAAAATAATGCAGGAATTCAAGCCGCGTATTATCGTCTGTACCCCAAGTTACGCCCTTTACATGGCCGAAGAGGCCAGGGAAATGGGTATCGATACGTCAAAAGGCAACTGGAAGATCGGCATTTTCGGGGCCGAGCCGTGGAGCGATTCAATCAGGCGGGAAATCGAAGAGTTGTGGAATATGCTGGCAACAGACGTCTACGGGCTTTCCGAGATTATCGGCCCGGGAGTTGCGCAGGAATGTACGTACAAAGACGGACTTCACATCTTCAGCGATGTTTTTTACCCGGAGATAATCGATCCCGAGACCGGTGAAGAAGTCGCCGAAGGTCAGGACGGCGAGCTTGTTATAACCACGCTGACAAAACAGGCGATTCCACTTATCAGGTACCGGACAAGAGATGTCGTCAGCATAAATCACGAAAAATGCCGATGCGGAAGGACGAGTCCCAGGATCAGCAAGATAAAAGGCAGAACGGACGATATGATTGTCGTTAGAGGCATAAACGTCTTTCCGTCGCAGATCGAGCATGTTCTTGTCGGAATCGAGGGAACCCAGCCTTATTATCAAATCGTGGTCGACAGAAAAGCTCATAAGCTTGACGAAGTCGAGGTTCTTGTCGAGGTCGAGGAGAAGATTTTCTCCGACGAAATCAAAGAGCTTAAAGAGCTTGAGAATAAAATCAGGAAGGAAATCGGATCGGTACTTTCTATCGGCGTGAAAGTGACACTTGTCGAGCCGAAAACAATAGAGAGAAGCATGGGCAAATCCAAGAGAATTATCGACAAAAGGACATTGTAGAAGGTGATATTATGAAGATAACTCAGATTTCAGTATTCCTGGAGAACAGGAAAGGCAGGCTTTTTGACGTATGTTCCCTTCTTGGTGACAACAATATAAACATCCGGGCCCTTACGATCGCCGAGACGGAAAGTTTCGGAGTCCTGCGGATTGTGGTCGACAAATCGGATGTGGCGGTTAAGCTTCTGAAGGACAGCGGTTTTGTCGCCAACCTGACTCATGTTGTCGCCGTGGAAGTAGGCGACAAGCCCGGCGGGCTGGCCGCCGTGCTGAAGGTCTTTGCGGACAACGACGTGAATATCGAATACATGTACGGCTTCGTGGAGAAATTCAGCGACAAGGCCCTGCTGGTATTCAGATTCGCGGACACGGATTTGGCTCAGCAGATTCTTGCAAAGAACGACATCAAGGTGGTTACGGAAAAAGAAATTGAAGGCCTGTAGGGCTGACTTTTGCATAAGAGATTACAATGTAACACACGCAGGATTCAGTAAATCATACAACTCTTTTTTACGAGCGACAAATGGATATACCTTATTGGAATAAAGAAATCGAGACGGCCGACAGGGCCACTCTTGAGAAGATTCAGCTTGAGCGCCTCAGGAAAACGATTTCCTCCGCGATTAGAAGCCCGTTCTATAAGCGGATGCTCGGCGAGGTGGGAATCTCTTCGGGCGACGATATAAAGAGCCTCAACGATTTACGCCGAATCCCGTTCACGACTAAGGACGACTTGCGAAAGAGCTTTCCGAAGGGAATGATGGCCGTGGATATGGAACAGGTCGTAAGAATCCATTCATCCAGCGGTACTACGGGCATACCTACCGTGATATACTTTTCCATGGAGGATATTAAGAACTGGACGGATTTGTTAGCGAGGTGCATTGTCTCCACGGGTGCAACAAGCAAAGATGTCTTCCAGAATATGATGACTTACGGCCTTTTTACGGGCGGCCTGGGTTTACATTACGGTGCCGAGGCGGTCGGAATGACAATCATCCCGATCGGCGGGGGAAACACCAAACGCCAGATTAAGGTCATGAAAGATTTCCAGACCACCGTCCTTCACATAACGCCGAGTTATTTGCTTCACATTCATTCCAAGCTCGGCGATGTCGGCATAAGCAGGGATGAGCTGGCAATCAGCAAGGCCTTTGTCGGCGCCGAGCCCCACTCGGAAAACACTCGCCTCAAGATCCAGGAGCTTCTGAACATAGATGCGTACAACTCCTACGGCCTGAGCGAACTGAACGGCCCCGGCGTTGCTTTCGAGTGCGTTTACAAAAAGGACATGCACGTATGGGAAGATGCTTATATTGTGGAAATTATCGATTCCGAGACCGGTGAGGTGCTCGAAGACGGCCGGGAGGGCGAGGTGGTGTTAACGAACCTCGTACGTCATGCGATGCCGATTTTGCGATATAAGACGCGTGACCTGGCGTTTTTGCACCCGGACAAGTGCGAATGCGGCAGAACGCATCGCCGCCTGTCACGAATTCTGGGCCGGACCGACGACATGCTCATCATTAACGGCGTCAACGTATTTCCTTCCCAGATCGAAGAGAAGATCATGCAAATCCCCGAAGTGGGGACGAACTACCAGATTCACGTCGATAAAAAGGGCTCGCTGGACAGGCTCACGGTAAAAGTTGAAATCTATCCGAAGTTGTTCATGGGTGAGGCCTCACAGCTCGATGCGCTTAAGAACAGGATCAAAGAAGAGCTTCGCTCGTCAATAGTAATTAACGCCGTCGTAGAGCTGCATGAACCGGGAGCGCTGCCGGTGTCCGAGGGCAAAGCCCAGCGTGTGGTGGATCAAAGGTCGAAACTGTAGGGGACCGAATATGGCAAAACAACTTAACATTTTTGTCGATAACAGAGCGGGAAGGCTTAAGTCGATTTCGGAAAATCTGCTCAAAAGCAATATAGACATCAGGGCCTTTACAATTCAGGACAAAGGTGAGTATGGTCTCCTGAAGCTGCTCGTGAACAAACCGAGCGAAGCCTATCTGGCCTTGGCGGACCTGGGCTGCGCGTGCGCTCTCAAGGATATACTTGCTATTTATGTGCCGGACCAGCCTGGCAATTTCCACAAGCTTACGACAGCTCTGGCTGACCATGACATTAACATCATCGATGCTTACGGTTTCGTTCTGCAGCCGCACAACAA